>CAZMPR010000196.1:0-3244 GCA_964568265.1 uncultured Clostridiaceae bacterium
GAAATGATATTCAGTTAGAAACTGCACTTCTTGGAATGCCTATAGATATACACCCGGGTGCAAAAAAATACTTTGATGAAAAGGGAATAAAGTAAAAAGTGCACAATAGTAAAGTCAGGAAAGGTATCGGCGATTCCGGTACCTTTCCACTATTCTTAAAAATTATTACTGTAGTTGCAGTCATAGCTTTTATTTTTTCTAATACCTATAAAGTGGATACTTTAGTAGTGTCTGATATGAGGACAGGAGATTATGTTAAGTTATGGAGGCTTGGAGAAAGTTCTGAATTTACAGTTAAGTATACACACTCGGTAGAGCTTACTCCTGTATTGGAGGTATATGAAATCAGAGGGGGCAAGATAATTCTAAAAGAAACCATATTTCAATCTTTTGGTGCAGGGCTTCCCTCTACTTCGCCATATGAGTTCGATATAGTGGAAAATGGATTCAGACTCCACGATATTAATCTTGAAATGAGCGATTTGATATATAGAGTTGGCAAAGTAAGAGCCAATCACCTGATAATAATCGAGGGAAACGAGTATGCTTTTTTAGATTTTGCAGAACCTGAAGAAGGCTTAAGATTTGAGGCTAAAAGAATGTCTTACCTTGAATTTATCACTAAGGGGGGTTTTAGATGACAGATAAAGACTTAAAAGTCAATGATGAAAAAGAAACCCTAGTGGACAAAGAAGGTCTCGATGTTGATCAGCTGATGTTAGAGTACGATAAAGATACTTCTAAGCTGAGACAATTGGGCGGTCCGGTGGGCATGATAGTATCCGTTCTGGCTATTGCGATGTCACTATTTCATTTATACACTGCCGGATTTGGAACTTTACTGTCTTTCAAACAAAGATCACTGCATATCATGTTTGCCTTTGTTCTGGGGCTTATGTTATTTCCGGCGACAGCAAAATCAGACAAAAAGAAACCTTCGATACTTGATTATTTACTTGTGGGATTAGTTTTAGTTGTATTTGGTTATATATTCATATTTACAGAAACAGTGATGCTGAAAGGCGGAAAGGCGGGGACTTTGGATTTGATTTTAGGAGGACTGGCCATACTGCTAACTCTGGAAGTCACTCGAAGGGTAGTTGGACCGGAGCTTCCCATAGTTGCAATCCTGTTCCTTGCGTATGCAGCTTTTGGACCTAATATGCCCGGACTCCTTGCGCACAGAGGTTTTTCATATCCCAGAATAATAGCGCATATGTACATGAGCCTTGAGGGGATAATGGGGATTCCGCTGGGAGTTTCCGCAACATTCGTATTTATGTTCATTTTATTTGGGTCAATATTGGATAAGACAGGAGTGGGTAGATTCTTTATCGACCTGGCATTTGGACTTACAGGCCATTTAAAAAGCGGGCCTGCCATGACAGCAGTTGTTGCCAGCGGTTTCATGGGATCCATATCAGGAAGTTCTGTAGCGAATACTGTGACGACTGGGGCTTTCACAATACCGCTCATGAAAAAGACCGGATATAAGCCATATTTTGCAGGAGCCGTGGAGGCAGCCGCATCTACCGGTGGTCAGATCATGCCGCCTGTAATGGGTGCTGCAGCATTCATAATGGCAGAGTTTACAAGTATACCATATGTTCACATAATAATTGCGGCTGCTATACCGGCCATTTTATATTACTTTGCAGTGGGCACAATGGTTCATCTGGAAGCTTCTAAACTTGGGCTTAAGGGACTTCCAAGAGAACAGCTTCCAAAAGTAGGTAGACTGATGCTAAAGAAGGGCTATCTACTGATACCGCTTGTTGTCATCATTTACTACTTGATTGCCGGAAACACTCCAACCTTGGCAGCTTATAAAGCAATTATAGTAAGTCTTGTTATTGCTGTTATTGCGGCTTTGATAAGAAAGGATAGTTCATTTACGTGGAAAGATTTCCTTGCAGCACTTGAAGCCGGGGCCAAGGGTGCAATAGGCGTAGCCTGTGCATGCGCAGCAGCAGGTATGATAGTAGGAGTAGTAACACTTACCGGTTTGGGGTTAAGAATAGCTGAAGTTATAGTCACTCTGGCTCAAGGGAAACTTTTGCTTACATTGTTTTTCACTATGGTGGCTTCAATAATACTTGGAATGGGGCTTCCTACAACAGCGAAATACATTGTACTTGCTACGATGGCTGTCCCGGCTTTAATAAGGCTCGAAGTAAACCTTATGGCGGCTCACCTATTTATTCTTTACTTTGGTGTTGTTGCAGACATCACACCACCGGTTGCACTTGCGGCTTATGCAGGTGCCGGCATAGCAGGCGCCAACTCAATGAAAACAGGATTCCAAGCCGTCAAGCTCGCGTTAGCAGCGTTTATCGTACCATATATATTTGCAATTGACTCTAACCTTATTATGGTCAAGAGTGTCAGCGCCGGCGGAGTTGTAGAATTCCTGCCACTGTTAAATGCGTTGCCGGTAGCTTTAACGGCAGTTATAGGTATACTCTGTCTAGCAGCTGCAGTTGAAGGATATCTGATTAAAAAGACCAATATAATTGAAAGAATTCTGCTTGGGATAGCCGCGCTTATGCTTTTAAAGCCGGGCTTGACATCAGATGCATTTGGTATTGTTGTTCTCGCGGGAACTTATTTCTTTCAAAAAGCATCAATGAAAAAGGCATCAATACAAGCATGAAGGAAAGGAGACTAAACTTTTACCTAATTCATTGAAAATATTCTATGATAGCAAGAGAGGCCGCAACTTGGGCCTCTTTTTTTTGGACTTATTATAAGCTTTTATAACCTGATTGTAAAATGTCAAAAATCCGTGTATAATAACCCTTGTAGGTGAAATACACGAGTTGTATTGATTCCCACATAAGAATTAATGTATAAGTAATAATTTTGGAGAGATGTCCGAGTGGTCGAAGGTGGCAGTCTCGAAAACTGCTGCACCGCAAGGTGCCGGGAGTTCGAATCTCCCTCTCTCCGCCATGAGCCTGTTTGCGGTCAATGTCCGCAGCAGGCTCTTTCTTTTTTGGTCTTTTCTATGTTCCCTTTTGGGGTGTTTTATTTTTTGTAGAAATCTTTCACACCATAACCACCTTCTATATATAGCTTTGCGGCAAAAGGGTACTTGTATGTTTTTATCAAAACATAGGACTTATAAGTTATATCTTATAAGTCTGGAAAGTTGATTTGGATTTAAGATATAACTGTGGTATCATAGAGATAAATAAAATATAGAAGAGGAGGTTTTTCATCTATGATAAGTCGAGAGTTATAT
>CAZMPR010000197.1:0-1225 GCA_964568265.1 uncultured Clostridiaceae bacterium
CGATATATATAGCCTATCGCAGTAAAATATATTCCAAGGATACTTACTTGGGTAAATACCATAGCCAGTTTTAAGGTGTCCCCGGTAAAACCGGAAGCAAACAATTTGACAACAGGCTTTGTAAATATCAATACCAACACCACTAAAACAGTCGAGATTCCGATAAAAACATTAGTGACATTATTGGTAAAATCAATGCCGGAGTCAGCACCTTTTTTTCTTAAAACATCACTGTAAATCGGTATATAACAGGTAGAAAGTCCCGCCCCGACAAATCCGAATAATACTGCCGGAATGGTTTGGGAAATGAGGTATGCGTCACTGATATTTGTGGCGCCGAAAAAATAGGAAAGAGTGAGTTCTCTTGCCAAGCCTATAACTTTTGCCACTATAGTAAGTATCATTAAAACAAATACTGTTTTTTTCATGCATTTTTCCCTCTCGTTATATAAAAAGGTTTGGACTTGTTGTTTACATTATACCCTATTTTTCAGGGAACTTCACCGAGGATATTTAAATATGCTATAATCATTAAGGGTGAGTTTTGTGGGAATATTAAAAAATGATTGGCAGTATTTATTAGAGGACGAGTTTAAGAAGGATTATTACCTTAAACTGAGAAGCTTTCTTATAAAAGAAATGAAGACAAAAAAAATATATCCGAATATGTATGATATATTTAATGCCTTGCATTATACGGAATATAAAGATGTGAAGGTGGTTATATTAGGGCAAGACCCGTATCATGGTTATAACCAAGCTCATGGACTTAGCTTTTCTGTTAAGCCGGGAGTTGAAGCTCCACCTTCCCTTATAAATATTTTTAAAGAGTTAAATTCTGATTTGGGCTGCTATATCCCCAATAACGGTTATCTGAAAAAATGGGCTGACCAAGGTGTTTTGCTTTTAAATGCGGTGTTGACAGTGAGAGCCGGTGAGGCCAACTCTCACAAGGATATGGGTTGGGAAGTTTTTACGGATAAAGTAATCAGTCTTCTGAATGAAAGAGAGGACCCTATTGTATTTATTCTTTGGGGCAACAATGCCCAATCAAAAATATATAATATTAGTAACTCATATCATCATATAATAAGGGGGCCCCATCCAAGTCCATTATCTGCGTTCAGAGGCTTTTTTGGCAGCAAACCGTTTTCGAAAACAAATGATTTTCTAAAATCAATAGGTAAAGAACCTATCGATTGGCAAATTGAGAATATTTAAAAAG
>CAZMPR010000197.1:1325-3236 GCA_964568265.1 uncultured Clostridiaceae bacterium
CTAAAATCAATAGGTAAAGAACCTATCGATTGGCAAATTGAGAATATTTAAAAAGCCCGAACGCCTTATGGAAATAAAGATATTTCTTTGCCCACCGAAGTGAGTAATATCTTTTTGCCTCGTTATAATATAATAATACAGGTGATAGACATATGAGAACATTAGTTAAACCATACTATCAATTGTTTTATTTTATAGGTTCATTATTTTTTATGGAAAGCGTGCTGAGAGTCTCCATAGCGGATGACTTTTTTGGCGTTGGTCTGCTGTTTTCATTTATTTATTCTATATTTTACGGTGTCGTCATTTATGTAATATGTGTTTTTTTTGAAAAGAAAACAAATTATATTCTTTCTTATATTTTCCTTCTTTTATTTTCTATTATTTTTGGTTCGCAGCTTATCTATTTTAAAGTCTTTAAAACCTTTTACACTATTTATTCAGCTTCAAACGCTTCACAGATAGCAGAATTCTGGAAATCCATTTCCATAGTAGTTGCAAAAAACTTAACTAATCTCTTACTTATATTTTTACCCCTACTCCTATTAAGCATATATAAAGACAGAATAATATCCTATAAAGCTAATAAGGAAATGAGGATTCATTTCGCAGGTTTTTTATCTTTGACCTATTTAGTCACCATGCTGTTTGTTTTTGCAGAGGGGAAAGAACAATATTCCGCCTATGATCTCTATTTCAAGAAAAGTTATCCCATTCTTTCAGTAAAAAAATTAGGCCTGGTTACCACAATGAGATTGGATCTAAAAAGAATGCTTATTGGGTGGTCACCACCAGTGGAAAGCTTGCCGGAAACCATCGTGAAGAAGCCGGTCAAGCAACAACCCAATCCTGAAAAGAAAGTTGAATACAACACTATGAAAATAGATTTCTCCAATCTAATACTTAATGAAAAGGATGAAACCTTAAAAAACATGCATATGTATTTTGAAAACGTTGAACCCACGGAAAAGAATGAGTATACAGGTAAATATAAAGGTTATAATCTGATATTAATAACTGCGGAAGCCTTCTCTCCCTACGCTGTTGATGAGAACCTCACCCCTACATTGCATAAAATGGTCTACGGCGGATACTACTTTGCAGATTTTTACACCCCGGTTTGGGGTGTAAGCACATCCGACGGCGAATATGTAGCTTGCACCGGGCTTATACCTAAGAGCGGCGTCTGGAGTTTTTTTAAGTCGGGAAAAAACTCCATGCCCTTTGTGATGGGAAATCAATTGAAGAATTTAGGATATAAGACCATGGCATACCACAACCATACCTATAACTATTATAAAAGGGATATATCCCATCCAAATATGGGATATGTTTATAAAGGTGTTGGTAGCGGACTGAACATGGAAAAAAGGTGGCCCGAGTCCGACTTGGAAATGATGCAGATAACAATGCCGGAATACATCGACAATATCCCTTTTCACGCCTATTACATGACTGTGAGCGGACATCTGAGATACAACTTTTTAGGGAATGCTATGTCTTCTAAAAACAAAGGGTATGTTAAAGGTTTGCCATATTCGGAACCCTGCAGGGCCTATATAGCATGCCAGATAGAATTAGACCGCGCTCTGGAGTATTTAGAGAATGAATTAGAAAAAAAGGGATTAGATAACAAAACGCTTATCGCACTGTCCGCAGATCATTATCCTTACGGATTGGAAAACTGCGAAATAGATGAACTGGCCGGGCATACTCTTGAAAGAAACTTTGAACTTCACAAAAATCATTTTATCTTATATACAAAAGGTATGACTCCAAAAGTAATAAATAAACCCTGTTCAAGCTTAGATATTATCCCCACGATTTCAAATCTATTGGGGTTGAAATATGACTCCCGATTGCTTATGGGAAAGGATATATTATCCGATGCCGAACCTTTAGTTATATTTG
>CAZMPR010000198.1:0-3236 GCA_964568265.1 uncultured Clostridiaceae bacterium
ATTTGTTTATATTATATAATAATTACATTAAAATATAAAATTAATCTTGGGAGGTGCCTTATGAATTATAAAGATAAAACAAAACTCAGAGAAATACTTTCAGAATTACAATATAAAGTAACACAGGAAAATGGGACGGAAAGACCTTTCTACAATGAATATTGGGATAATTATGAGGAAGGAATATATGTAGATATAATTAACGGGGAGCCGCTTTTTTCATCAAAAGATAAGTTTGAATCCGGTTGTGGTTGGCCAAGCTTCAGCAGACCGCTGACGCAAAGCAATATTATTGAGAAGCAAGACCTCAGCCATTTTATGGTGCGCACCGAGGTTAGAAGCAAATCTTCAGATTCTCATTTGGGGCATGTCTTTAACGATGGTCCTCCCCCAACAGGTTTAAGATACTGTATAAATTCTGCGGCAATACGTTTTGTGCCTGAAGCTGATATGAAAAAGGAAGGTTATATCGAATATCTAAATAAACTATGATTATTAAAAATATTAAAACTTCCAAAAATATAGTATAAGCGGTGTACCTACAGAAAGAACCACTATACATAAAGGCAAGCCCAATTTCCAATAATCAGTGAACTTGTAGCCCCCGGGTCCCATTACTAACATATTGGACTGATGACCTATGGGAGTCAAAAACGCAGACGAAGATGCAATACAAACTCCCATCAAGAACGGATCGGAAGATACACCGATAAACTGAGCCAGACTAAGGGCGACGGGCCCCATAAGTATTGCCGTTGCCGTGCTGCTTATCAAGTTTGTTATCACCATTGTAATAACCATTAAAACAACTACCATCCAAGACGGCGATAATATACCGGATAGTTTTGTCAACAGACCGGCCAATGTATCTGATGCTCCTGTTTTTTGCAATGCGCTTCCCAGAGGCAATAAAGTACCCAACAGTAAAATTGTAGGCCATTCTATAGCTTCATAAAATTCTCTCGGAGTAATAAGCTTTAAAAGTACCAATAAAATTGCTACCGAGGAAAAGGCAATTTGTACCGGCAAAATACCGGCTGTTGTTAAACCGATACCAAATATAAACAAACCCAGAGGTAAATATTGTTTCAACTTTTTTGCATCGGTGTTAATTTGCACACTTCTTTCTGCCAACGGCAGACAGCTGAGTTTATTATAAATATCCTGCAGCATGCTTACAGGGGCTTGTAGCAATAATATATCCCCGGGTTTGAACCTAAATGTTTTAAGCCTCCCTGTAGATAGCTTACCCCTCCTCGATACTGCCACTAAATTTACGTTGTATCTGTTTCTCAGTTTTATTTCCAAAGCTGTTCTTCCTATAAGCAAAGAATCATCCCTCAGAACTACCTCAACCAATGAAAATTCATCCGATTTTATATAAGGAACGGATTCCAAAAAATCCAGTTTCGCTCCTTTAAGTGATAAGCCGGTTCTGTTTATCAGCTCTTTTAATTCCAAACTGTCTGTTTTAATAATTAAAACGTCTTTTGGAAGCAATCTTTCATTGGGTTTAGGAATAATTATTTTATATTTTTCCCTTATAATACTCAATATTTCTACTTCGACTTTGAATAATTCATAAAAATCCCTTATTCGTTTTCCTGCCATTTTTGATGTCTCCGTAATAACAACTTCGGATAGATAATCTCCTATATTAAACAATCCTTCGTCGTTTTGGCTTTTCCTCTCGGGTATCAGTTTAATTCCCAAAATAATTGTAATACCGATTCCTAAGAAAACCATTGCCAACCCTATAGGTGTATAGTCAAAAAAATTGAAAGGCAAGCCCCTTACTTGAGATCTATAATTTGACACTATTAAATTTGGAGGGGTACCAATAACCGTTACCATACCACCCAGTAATGAGGAAAATGCTACAGGCATTAGAAACTTAGAAGGTGATGTTTTACTATCCTTTGCAATCCGAAGCGCCACAGGCAATATCAAAGCCAGGGCGCCCACATTGTTCATAAAAGCGGATAAGAATGCAGTCACTATCATTAGTCCGGATACTTTTAAATAAATACTTTCTGCTTTACCATTCAACAAAACAACAATGCGTTCAACTATCCCGGATTTTATAAGGGCAGCGCTGATGACCAGAACGGATGCAACCGTAATCACCGCAGGATGCCCGAATCCGGAAAAGGTTTCTTCAGGTTTAATAATTCCCGCAACAGTGAGAATTAATAACCCGGATATGGAAATAAACTCATATCTGATTCTTCCGTCTATGAATAAAAATAGTGTTAACCCTATTATTGCAAAAACTATAGCCTGATGTAACATATAATCCTCCTGCTACCTTTAATACTCCATTACCAAACCCACGCCTACTTCTTTGACCTGGCAGTATTTGGATAACTTTATTTTTGAATGCAAATCTGTACAATGACAAGCATGCAATGTCTTTATATTATTGTTTTTTATATAGTTGCAAGTACTTCTCATAACCTTTTCATCCGGATTAAGCAAATGAAAGCCACCAATGACATCTATAATCCTGCTTTCATGACAGACTTTTTTGGCGTATTCAATTATATTGCATATACCTGCATGGGAGCAGCCTGTTATCATAACTAAACCATCATTTGCTTTGTATGCCAAGGCGGAATCGTCCAATAAATAATCATCAAAATATTTATCGTTATGATATATCTTTCCTATTGGTTTTTTGTTCTCAAAATCATTTGACCGTTTTATTTCACCTAAGAAAACTAACCTTTCTGTTATCCATTGTGGATTTTTACACATTTTTATATTAAAGTGTCTAGATAAGGTTTCTTCGGTTATTATTGAACCTATCTCTTCACTTTCATCTGAAATTTTGGGATAGAAAGTCCATGGGTGTGCTATCAAATCAGGCTTTTTAAATTCTATCTTCTCAATTTCCGCTTCGGCATAAAGTTTTATTAAGTAGAATAAACCCCAGGTATGATCCATATGACCGTGTGAAATCACCACAGAATCTAAATCAAATAAATTGATATCCATGCAAGCGGTATTTTTGAGAAAAGCATCGGAATAACCCACATCAAAAATTATTCTCTTATTTCCTTCTTTTATTAAAAAGGATAGACCGGGTTCTCCAAGAAAATATCTGTCTATCAATGTATTATTATCAATGAGAACTGTCAATTCCATAAAACACCCCACCTTTCCTGTTTCTGTTTTATAACTGCTTCTTTGCTTGCTATTACTATAAAAGCTTACTATACGTCCGCTGTTTTATT
>CAZMPR010000199.1:0-3234 GCA_964568265.1 uncultured Clostridiaceae bacterium
AATAGCCTGTTGATGGAACCAAATAACCGTAAAAATAATCATAATATCCTTTACATTTATATAGATTTATATAATCTTTACTTCTATATTTTAACAAACCTATTTTATCATATTGTCCCCGCTCTTCAAATATTTTTGCTGCGTCCTCCTTTGAATATCTGTTTTTTTCGAACGGCAAGTCTTCATTAACTAGTTCTTTCATCTTGGATTCGATTTCTTTTACAATATCTTCATCTAACGGTTCTGAACCGTGAATCTCACAATAAAGTCCTTTGCTTAATGAATGCTCTATAGTTACCCTGCATTCTTCCATAACTTCTTTGGCGGCTATAATAAGTAAAAACATTAAGCTTCGAGAATAAAATCTACTCCCGTAGGGATATGTAATATCTATAAATTTTGCATTTGTATCTTTCTCCAATGTAAAACTAAATTCCTTAAGATCATTATCAATTATGGCGCCAAGTATGTCATATTTAAACATATATTGAAAATCTTTTACAACATCCCCTAATTTGGTACCCTTTTCATATGAAGAAATATATCTGTCATTCACAACTACTTTTATTATCTCCGACATATGAAAACCTCCTAATCTCTCCATTATCTTTTATTTTATTCTACCATATTTTTATAAAGTTTAGAAAACTTTTGATTTCCGGGCAATTATTCATTAATTATATTTATTAAATGTATTCATTTTTACTATACTCGCAGTAAAACGAGAAGTTGTAAATTAGTTGTAACAAATAGGTTTACCCACTATTATTATTTTAATCTTTTGTATATAATATGATTACAGAGTTAATTGGTTATTAGATGCTAATACTCTTTATTCCTCCCCCTCATTCATAAATTTTGCTGCATTTGCCATAGCGAGGCAAATGCAGCTTGATTTTTTGGGAAAATAATAAAACTAAGAGGGTTCAAAGTCTCTTAGTCTTATTATAAAGTAATTATTTGAAACCTTATCTTTTTGCCATATTCTCTGCAGATTTTTCAACTTTTCCTTCCGGATTTTCATTTTTTGCTGCAGATGACGCATCTGTACTAAAATCAATGCCCTTTATTTCTTTATAATATCTTACTAATGAAACAGCTAAAGCATTTGCAGCATTTTCTCTGTAGCTTTCTTTTTTAATAAAGGACAGTTCCTCTTTATTTGTTAAAAATCCAAGCTCCATAAGTACAGCAGGCATTTTAGTTTTATTTAATACAAACAAATCCGGTCTCGGGATTATACCCCGTGACGGCCTCTTCAGCGCTTTCAGAATTTCCTCCTGGAATATGGCCGCTATATCCTTATTGTCTACATTACAAGCTTCTGTTGGCGTATTCGGATAATAAAGCGTTTCTACACCTTGAGCTTTATTCCCATAAGCATTAAAGTGTATACTGATAAAAAAGTCCGCATAATTCCAATTTGCCGCATCGGTTCTTTCCTGCAAAGTTGTATACAAATCTTTTTCTCTTGTCATTAAAGTGTTAAAGCCCAGTTCCTTAAGTTTTATGTCCAAACGCCTTGCAACATCAATATTGTAATTTTTTTCGTAAGTACCGTCGGCGGCTTTGGCTCCCGGATCTTTACCGCCGTGCCCAGCATCTATAACAATCAGTACATCTTGCGGTATGATAGGGGAATGAGTCAATTTCATTTTTATAAGCTTTGTTTTCTCAGGTGACAATAATTCATATTCCACCTTTTCCTTCAGTTTAAATTCGGCTTTTGTATAGATATCCTTCTTCTCTTTAACCTTGCTTAATTTGATGTATTCCAATAAATTGTCGTTAATTTCATATAATTCATTCTCATATTCTATGTCTTTATTAATCTCTACTTTCAAAATATTGTTTTTCTTGTCATACTCAGTTTTAATATCTACCTCATCATTTGGATTCATTGTTATATAAGACGAGTTATAATATTTATCGTACCCCATAAAAGAGAACGGGATGTCCGATATATATATTTTTGTCTGATTATCTTCATTTTTAACATCATAAAAAGCACTCTTCCCCAAATCTACCACTATCCTTGCGGTACCCACATCAAATTGGCCGGTTCTTACAGATTTTATGATAGTTGAGTTATTAAGAGAAATACTTTGATCTTCGCCGCCAAGCACCGCTTGTTGAACGTCTATTACAATTCTATCCGGGTCCTCCAATGAAAATAATTGGCTGTCCACAGCCTGGCTTCCCTTTATAGTAATAACGTCACAATAACCTTCTCTGTCAATAGTTACAGGCTGAATTATATTAGCGTAAGCCAGAGAAATATTTTTTTTATCGAAGGAATGGGTTACCATTGCTTTTTTCTTATTTTTTAAGTCTACAACAACTCTTACTACTTTGGGCTGGTTACTGAATTGCCCGATTCTAACCCTCATTATATCTCCGCTGTTTATTTCTTTTGTCTCAAAATCAGTATCGGCAATTGCATTTTTAATATCTATGACCATCCTATCTGGGTTGTCCAACGTAAAAGTATCATATTCCACAGGGTTGTCAGCCGATATATAAAGTTGCGGGTAACCGCTTTCTTCGTTATAAGAAATATCCTGTACTTTTGATATTACTATAGGAATCTCTTTTTCTTTTATCAAAAGGCTATTTACATCTTTATCATATTTAAAGCTATATTCCATGGTACTTTCTAAAAAAGACAAGGATATGTATGCCCGTCCTCCTAACATCAGCGCTTTCTCATCCATCTTTATCTCTTTACCGTCAACTAAAACTTTATCTTTATTAATAACGAAAACAAGGCTGTTATCACCTTTAATCAAAGCCATCGTCTGGGTTTTAATATCCCATGTTATATCATAGCCGAGGCCTTCACCTATAGGCCTTATGGGTATCATCACTTTTTTATTATTTATTATAGGTGAAAATTCTTTATCAGCCTTTTTACCAAATATGTATAAACCCCTTTCATTTTGTTCCTTATGGTTTTTATTTACAGGATTGAGACTTCCTATCTTAACGGCATTCAAATCCTTATTGAATTCCGATGATATACAAAACCCGGAGTAAATAAAGGTTTCGGGTACAAATGCCCTTCCATTAATTAAATAGGGAGCTTTGTCCAGTTCGACCATTTTACCATTAACGTTTGCTTTCTTATTTCCAACGGTTAGTTTAATAAAAAACTTGCCCTTCTTTATATCTATTGTTTTAGTTTTTGAATTATAGTCCATACTATAACCCAAAGCCTCGCTAGCTGCTCTTATA
>CAZMPR010000200.1:0-3233 GCA_964568265.1 uncultured Clostridiaceae bacterium
TATGAACAGCCCAAAATAAGGCTCCCACAATAACATATAAATCTCCTTTTGCTATATTAAAACCTTCGGTGACACTTAAAAAGTATAAACCGGATACAGCCAGTGCTATTCCCGCCCATGTGCTGATATGAATGCGCTGCTTTAAAAACATTCCCAATATTGGCACTATCACGATATATAAACCGGTTATAAATCCTGCCTTTCCGGCATCGGTATAAATAAGACCGATTTGCTGCAATGATGCGGCAATAAAGAGAACGGATCCCGCTGCTACTCCCGCTTTTATATTGTCGATGGGCTTTACTTTATCATCGGAATCTTTGTCTGCCTTTTTACCGTAATAAATAAGTAAAGGAAGCAAAGATAAACTTCCCAATAAAAATCTGAGACCGGTAAAAGTAAATGCACCTACATGCATAGTTCCCATTCTTTGTGCCACAAAGGCAAAGCCCCAAATGGCCGCCGTTATTAAAAGCAGCATGCTAGATTTCAATTCTTTTTTATCCATTCTATCTTCTCCTTGTAAAAAAATATATAATTATCTTCTTTTTAATTAACATATTACCTCCAGAAGTATATCTCAAGATAATAATAAGCGCAATAGTGTCCGGATATAATTAATTACATCTTCAACAGATTAATTATATCACAAAAGCTATTGCGCTATAATTTGATAATTACTAACGGATAGACTGCTCAGTTAAGCTTCAGCTGCTTTTTCTTCACAACTTTTAGACGGAAATATTTTTCTTTTTCTATTTCTTCCATTACTTCGGAAATGGTTTTAACCATTTCTTTGTATTTAGAAATTTGTATGTTTTGTAAAGCATTTGCTCTTTTCGCTGTCCTTTAATGAAAAATAATTGATAGCAATTATCAAATATGCTAATATAAAAACAAAGTAAAGGAGGTAATCATATGGCTTTTAAGATAACTGATAAAGTTACTTGGGTAGGGAAAATAGACTGGACTTTAAAAAAATTTCATGGTGAAGAATATTCAACGCATAAAGGTTCGTCCTATAATTCTTACTTGATTCAAGATGAAAAAACCGTGCTCATAGATACTGTATGGCAGCCTTTTGCAAAGGAATTCGTTGATGAATTAAAAAAAGTTATAGATCTCAATAAAATTGATTACATAGTAGCAAACCACGGAGAAATTGATCACAGCGGAGCTTTGCCGGAGCTTATGAAACATATCCCGGATACACCTATTTATTGCACTGCAAACGGCGTCAAATCGTTAAAAGGCCACTATCATCAGGATTGGAATTTTAAAACGGTTAAAACCGGAGACGTACTGGATTTGGGAGAAAGCAAATTAACCTTTGTAGAAGCCAGGATGCTTCATTGGCCGGATACCATGTTTACTTATATGTCGGGAGATAATATCCTCTTCAGTAATGACGGCTTTGGGCAACATTATGCCACCGACCCATTATACAATGATTTGGTTGATCAGGAGGAATTATACCATGAGTGCATCAAATATTATGCCAACATTCTAACTCCCTTCAGTGCATTTGTTACAAGAAAAATAGAAGAGGTGTTGGGATTCAATCTTCCTCTCAATATGATATGCCCCAGCCATGGAGTTATTTGGCGTGACAATCCGGCGCAAATTGTTGAAAAGTACATGGAGTGGGCAAATAACTATCAGGAAAATCAAGTTACCATTGTGTTTGACAGCATGTGGAACGGTACCAGAAGAATGGCGGAATATATAGGAGAGGGCATCAGGGAAGCGGACAAAAATGTGGCAATTAAGATTTATCATGCAGGCACAAGAGATAAAAACGATATCCTCACGGAGGTATTTAAATCGAAGGCCATTTTGGTAGGTTCTCCTACAATTAATAAGGGTATAACCTTTGCCGCAACAGGGATATTGGAAATGATAAAGGGTTTGTCCTTTAAAAATAAAAAGGCTGCGGCATTCGGTACTTACGGATGGAGTGGCGAATCTCCGAAAATAATTAATGAGGAATTGTCAAAAGCCGGGTTTGAAGTGGTAAGCGAGCCGATTAAAGAGCTTTGGAATCCGGATGAGGAAGCCCTGCAAAGGTGTAAAGAATACGGAAAAGCATTTGCGGAAAAGATAAAATAATAGTTGATTTTAATAAAAAGTTGCCTTATTTGATGGTTGCTTGGGAAGTAGCCAATGCAATAAAAATCAGATAAGGCAACTTTTTCTTTTTATAACCACTTATCCTTAATAATTTCTATAAGCCTATCCTTTCTATTAAGGCTTGGCCGTTCTAACACTATATCCATCAAATATTCAAGAATTTTACCGATTATTATACCTTGTCCGAACCCTAAGTTCATAATATCATTTCCATCAATGTCCAAATCATTTATTTCCAAAGGCTCTTCTTTCCCCAATATTTCAACAATATGTTTTTCGACATCAATAATTTGTTTTGAAAATATAATGTCTTCGCTGCATAAGGCCGCAGTTTTTAGCAATTCAATCAAGTCAAAAATATTACTTTTACCGATACTTCTGATTGTTTTTTTAATAAAAACCCTGTCGTCGGTAAAGTTAAAGTTCTCGAAACCGTTTATAAGTGTTTTTACTTTTTCAATTAATTCATTAGGGCAGCAAAGTTTTTTCATTATCTTGATTGAAGTTTCTATATTATCTGAATTGCCAGAGGATGCAGCAAGCCTTAAGAAAAGTACTGCCATTCTAATATGTAGAATCTTGGGTGTGTTTTCCAAAATACATAATATATAATTTATAAAGTTTTTGTTTCCTTTTTCGTACTCTCGTATCAAATGAGTCTCAGGCATTAAATGAATCAAAAGATCAGTATCCAACAGCATTTTAACACCTTTAGCTGAGTTTTCATTCTCCAATATTTGAAACAACTCTGCATTAACTCTTTCCGGACTTACGTTTTTGATATTCCCTGCTAATTCTCTTATACCGCTTTTTGTTTTCGGCTCCATCTGAAAATCAAGTGACGCATAAAACCTAACAGCCCTGAGCATTCGCAAACCGTCTTCCAGAAACCTTTCCTCTGGGTCTCCAACGGCACGGAGGATTTTGTTTTTTATATCGTTTATCCCATTATAAGGATCAATCAAACCCTTATCTTTATTATACGCAATGGCGTTTATTGTAAAATCTCTTCTTCCTAAATCCGTTACAATGCTGTTTTCAAAGCGCACCCAGTCCGGGTGCCTGCCGTCTGCATAACCGCCTTCACTGCGAAAAACGGTAAC
>CAZMPR010000201.1:0-970 GCA_964568265.1 uncultured Clostridiaceae bacterium
GCTTCACAGTCCATGTATCCTTCAATGATAAGTTTCTTCTGCAGCTCTTTGACGCAATCTCCAGTACTGCCGACTTTTAACATATCAGCGTGTGCAGGAACTGTAATGAAAACAATCAATGCAATTATAAAAAGTAAAACTTTTTTCTTTCTCATGCTTCTCTCCTCTCTCAACCTGTGAAGATGGTAAAAGTGTTAAACTTTGGTACAGGCATATCTATCTATAGTTTACAGAAATGCCTATTTTATTTCAATGGTAACTTATTACATACAAAAATTCGATATTTCTTATAGCTATTTGATTAGTCCTATTCACTTTCTTTATTATAATGCATATGATGATTATGGTTATTTCATTTGAGAAAGGATGTTTGTTTTATGGCTATGGCTATATCAATTTTAAATGGCGGCCCTATAGCACCGGATATATCAGGCAAAGTAGTTTTTAGAGATTTTCCTTGTGGGACACAAGTCTGCGCATATATTATAAACCTTCCAAAATACCAACCTGCAACTGACGGTAAAGCACCAATCGGTCCTCACGGGTTTCATATTCATCAGTTTGGTAATTGTGAAGTTGGCAACCCCAATGATCCATTCAAATCAGCAGGAGAACATTGGAATCCGTATAATCAACCACATGGCAATCATGCAGGTGATTTTCCTGTCCTGTTTTCTAATAATGGCACGGCTATAATGTGCTTCTTCACAAACAAATTCAAAGTAAGAGACATTATAGGCAAATCTATAATAATTCATGAAAACCCCGATGACTACAGAACTCAACCTTCAGGGAATTCGGGTAGAAAACTTGCTTGCGGTGTTATTAGATTGCTCCGTTAATAAATATTACAATTAGAATACAATTAGCAGGCTTGCATGTCATATCAACAATAGAAATTATATTATTTAATACGATAAGATTCAGGTAGAGAATATTCTCTACCTGAAAACTTATACCATCTAATCCA
>CAZMPR010000201.1:980-3212 GCA_964568265.1 uncultured Clostridiaceae bacterium
CTTTTATTGTATCCCCGGGTTTTACTGTGCCGTCCTTTAAAACTTTAGTAAATATGCCCTCTGTAGGCATTACACAGCTGCCGATTTGTTCAAATATAGCACAGCCTATATGGCATTCCTTACCGATTTGGGTTACTTCTTGTACAGTATCTCCTATTTGGAGTTTCGTACCCACAGGAATTTTGTATAAAACTATTCCCTCGGTAGTAAGATTCTCGGCAAACTTTCCAGTGCATAAGCCCTCAATGCCAAGTTCCTTCATTTTATTTATGCTTTCAATTCCTAATAGACTTACTTGCCTATGCCAATTCCCGGCGTGGGCATCCCCTTCCAGCCCGTGCCCGACTTTAAAATGCCCTTCTTCTATGGGGGTCTTGTGGATACCCTTCTTTCCGCTTACATTTACCGCTAAAATTTTACCTTCCATATATATTCGCATCCCCTTACCCTAATTCCTGAAAATATAGATTCTTTTTCTTTATCCGCCTATTCTCATCATATCCCTTTTTATGCTTTCGCCTTCATTTAGATGATGCATCTTAGGTTTCACCCAAATGCTCGACTCAATAATCTTTGTAATATCCTCGCCGCTTCTTAAGGCCTCTTTAACATCAAGCTCTCTATCTGAATGCAGACAAGGTTTTATTTTACCGTCTGCAGTAAGCCTGATTCTGTTGCAGTTGCCGCAAAATTGATGGCTTATAGGGTTTATAAGACCTACGGTACCTCTGGCTCCGGGCAGTTTATAGTATTCTGCGGGGCTGGACTTGTCCTCTCTGGGAATTGGCTTCAAAGAGGCAAACTTGTCCAAAACCAAAGTATTTGGAGCAAAGTTCTCTTTAGCCCAGTTAGCCGCCTGGCCGATAGGCATAAGTTCAATGAATCTGACATGTATATCTTCATTAATTGTCAGGTTGACAAAATCCTCTATCTCATCATCATTGAAACCGCCAATTAAAACAGTATTTATTTTTATCGGCAGTAACCCTGCTTTTTTAGACTCATTTATACCATCCAATACATCTTTTAAGGAACCAAATCTCGTTATATATTTATATTTTTCCTCATTCATTGTATCAAGACTTATATTAACTCTGCTTAGCCCGGCTTCTTTCAACTCTCTTGCATAGGTCTTTAATAATATGCCATTTGTTGTCATAGCAATGTCTTTTATACTATTTAATTGGCTTATTTTTTTGATAAGCCCGGGAATCCCTTTTCGTGTCAGCGGTTCACCACCGGTTATTCTGACTTTTTTTATGCCCAGAAGAGTACTGGCCTTCACTATTTCGTAAATCTCTTCAAGAGTTAATATATCTCTATGGGGTTTTTTATCCTCTATACCTTCCTTGGGCATGCAATATCTGCATCTTAGATTGCAACGATCTGTTACGGATACCCTGAGATATTCGATTTTTCTTTCATATCTGTCTTTCATTTATCTTTCCCCTTAATACATTCTCTGACGAGACCCTTCGCTATGCTCAGGATGATAATTTGAGTATGCATCCTTAGCTACGCTTGGGATGATAATATGGATAAGTATCCTTAGCTGTGCTCAGAATTATAATGATTTATAATCTTGAACCTATATCTTTATAATCTCTCCCGTATTATCAGTACCGTATCCGCCCATTTCTTTTAATGAATCTTTAAAGGACTCGGACACAATTACCTCTAAGAACAATTGTATCATATCTTGTTCTAAAAATTCTACCGGTATAGCGAAGTCATAATCTTCCTCTCCTATGGGTATAAAATCCAACTCCATAGCTTTGGCAGCGGAATACACCCCCATACCTATATCCGCAGAGCCGGATGCCACTGCAGCGGCTACCGCCATGTGGGTTGTCATTTCTCTTTCATAGCCTTGTATCTCTTTCCCATCAATTCCGGCTTTTTTTAATAAGAAATCGGTAAGTATTCTGGTTCCGGCACCTTTTTGTCGATTTGCAAATACAATATCATCTCTTTTTAAACCTTCAATATCCTTAATGTCTTTGGGATTCCCTTTTTTTATCATCATCCCTTGAATCCTTTTCACACCTTTTATTAAGGCCATTTTTTTATCGGGCAAGTATTTTTTTATATAGGATATATTATACTCGCCGGTTTCTTCATCCAACAGATGTATAGGAGCCATATGGGCTTCTCCTCTTTTTAGTGCCATTATCCCGCCCATACTCCCAACGTGTGCGGATGAAAGATTATATACTGAATTTTTCTCATGCA
>CAZMPR010000202.1:0-1550 GCA_964568265.1 uncultured Clostridiaceae bacterium
GCCTTCTGTAGGCTACTTTCTTCTCATTTGTCAATATCACTTTTTATATAATGTATTGATCTAATATCTTCCTCACGCTTTCTGCAAAATTATCAGACGCACCCCAATCAAAGTTAAAAATCAAGCCTTTTGAACTCCCCGCAGCAATAACTCTTACTGATGTAATACCACCAATATTATCTGCTATTACGGTTAAAGAAGCCCTGTTTTCGGCTCTGAAATAATATTTTTCAAAAACTAAAATAACTAATTCTTTATCTTTATCATAGCTTTTGGTTTCTTCATATACAAGCTCTGCACTGATTTCATTACTTAATATGTTAAAGGTATCTTTAGGTGTGATATTTACATCAAATTCTATTACGGCCAATGTCTATTCCTCCTTATAGTCTCTCGCTTTTTCTGTTCCATTTAACACCCTTAAAGCCCCATAAGCCAAAGCTTCCATTTCGTTTTCTCCTGCCATTATCAGTACCGGTGCAATAAATTTGACCCTTTCAGCTATCCAATCAGTTATCATCTTTGAGTGTGCAATCCCTCCAGTTAAAACTACAGCATCAACATTACCATTTACAACTGTTGCCAACTCACCTATGCCTTTGGCAATTTGATAAGCCATTGCCTCATAAATCAGCTTGGCCTTATTATCTCCTTCAGCTATCATTTTTTCAACTTCCATAGCGTCATGAGTACCCAAAAGAGCTTTTAGCCCTGCATTGCCCCTCATTTTCCTTGTCACTTCTTTTTTATTGTAATCACCCGAAAAGCAAATATTTATCAATTCCTTACCCGGTATTCTTCCCGCTCTTTCCGGCGCAAAAGGTCCTTCATCATCTGCAAGCATATCGATTAACCTTCCGTGACTGTGAATTGCAACGGAAATCCCTCCGCCTATATGAGCAACTACAAAATTTACATCTTCATATTTTTTTTCTAACTTCTCCGCCGCTTTCATAGCCGTAGCTCTCGAGTTTAAAACATGGCTGAAGCTCACTCTTTTCACTTCCGGTATACCCGTTATGCGGGCTATATCATTCAATTGGTCTACAGTTACAGGATCATATATAAAAGATATGATACCCAGAGGTTTAGCTATCTCATATGCAATTGGTGCCCCCAAATTTGATGCATGTTCAATTACAGGATTGCTTTTAAGCCTGTTTAACATTTCCTCATTTATTTTATAAGCTCCCGCCTCTACCGGCGGAAGCATTCCGCCTCTTCCAACAACAGCTGACAGTTCCTCTAATTTTATATTCTTTTCTTTTAAAACCTTTAATATCTCGTCTTTTCTATACCCATATTGATCTATAACCCTATCAAACTTATTCAGTTCTTCGGCCGGGTGATTTATTGTTTCTGAAAGTGCCCTATCCTCTCCTTCATACAAAGCAATTATTTAAGCTTCGGCAGCGGCATCGTCACCGACATCGAAGGCGCGGGCGCGCATGCGCGCGTGCAGGTCAACTTCGACGGCGCCGGCAGCAAGTGGCTGGTGCTGGCCTACGCGAAGCTGCAGCCGGCCCGAGGCTAGTCGCGCAGCCTGCAGC
>CAZMPR010000202.1:1560-3174 GCA_964568265.1 uncultured Clostridiaceae bacterium
CAATTTTTGTTGATGTAGAGCCCGGGTTAATAGCAAGTATTTTATACATCAATTATTACCCTCCCGTCATTTATTTTATATTATCCAACTATATATGAATCAATAATTTCCCCAAGAAATTACCTCTTCATTAATGCTATATCTAAATAAGATTCAGCTTCCAATAATCTCCTTAATCAGTTTTTTGCTAAGGCTGTTCAATACCAGATTATATGACATATCTATCATTTGTTTAAACACATCGTCAGGTACATTACCTTCTAAGTAAACTGAATTCCAATGTTCTTTATTCATACTTTCAATATACTCCCACCTTTTTGATTATCATAAATTTCTATAGCCATTAAATAGCTTAACGGTAATCAATCGAACTAATTATCTATATTTGCCTTTCTTGCCTGAATGCCCAATTGTTTTACATAAAGCACATATTCCTTACCATCTTTTATAAAATGTGTTCCGCACTGTCTGAATTGAAAACGAGTATTTGTTTCTATACATTGTCGGCGAATGGATAATACCCAATCATAATTTAAAGGACGCGCTTCTTTGTCTGACTCTCCTCCAACTACTACAAGCTTTACATCCTGTAAGTATTTTTTTATATCAACATCCTCGATCAAAGGTTGACAAATTATATTTTTGTGTTTAATGGGCAAAGTGTTGAAAATACTGAGTCTTTCATCTGCTCTTTTTTGATTTTCTACGGTACATCCGACAGTTAAATTTTCATAACCTGTATTCCAATCATCGGGAATACAGGACATAAACCGATTAATACGCTTAGTTAAAAAAATAAAATGCAAATCAGATCTTTCTTTTATCATCTGCCAACACTCTGTTCTCCACTCATCGGCTTCCTCAATTAAAAAGTCCGATGAAAAACAAAGATAAACCGTTTGTCCCGATTTCATTTTATACTCGCCGTTTTTCTTTTTCGTTATCGGGGCATAAAAATTATCTGTTTTCATAATTCTGTTCGTGTCTATACCGCGCTTGGCATCACCTTTATGTATATAGCAAAATTTGCATCCTTTGCTATATTTATGACACCCACGCCAAGGGTTCCACATTGCCATTCGTTATCTTTTATCTCCCTTTATAATTCTAATTTGCTTTACACACATTAGCATTAAACATTAACATAAATTATTCTGTTACCGTTATCGGTTATTACTTTTTTCAAATCATCATAAGACAACACCACGGTTGCGGTATTATCATTTGGATGTACTCCCAGGTTTGTCTTTCCTATAAGTTCTTTATCAAAAACCACCTCTACAGCTTTTCCGGTGTCGTTTATAATACCTAAAGGTGATACCGCACCTTTTTTTAGGCCTAAATACTTATCGAGCCTTTCCTCAGATGCAAAGCTAAGTTTTGTACTGCCTATTTGAGCCGCAAGCCTTGTAAGGTCCGCCTTTTTATCTTTGCTTAGTACTATTAAAAAATGCTTTTTCCCTTTAGCATCTCTGACAAACAAATTTTTGCATACCTCTGCTTTATCTGTTAAATCCAATTTTTCCATTTCTTCAATGGTGTATACCGGCGGGTGTTCGATAATATCATATTTAATACCCATATCAGTAAGCTTGTCATAGACTTTTTGTTTTA
>CAZMPR010000203.1:0-3164 GCA_964568265.1 uncultured Clostridiaceae bacterium
TTTTACCACCGATGATAACTCCTTTTAAAGAAAATGAGGATGTGGATTATCAAGCATTTGAAGAAAACATTATAAAATGGAATGATAATAAACTAGCAGGATATTTAGTATTAGGGTCAAATAGTGAAACAGCATACCTAACAGAAGAAGAAAAAATACAATTGGTTAAAATTACAGTATCTAATGCGAAGCTCGGGAGGCATATCATTGTCGGGAGCGGAATGGAATCCTTAAGAGAAACAATAAGATTTACCAATATTGCAGCGAAGCTCGGAGTCCATGCAGCACTAGTGCTCACACCGTTTTACTACGGTGGAAAGATGACAAATGAAGCGCTTATAAACTATTTTACGAAACTTGCTGATAATAGTGAAATCCCAATATTGATATATAATGTTCCCAAGTTTACTCATATTAATATAAAACCGGAAACGGTAGAGGCATTAGCGGAACACCCAAATATAATAGGTATGAAAGACAGCCTCGGAGATGTACCGCAATTGGCTACGTTTAAAAGAATCATACCTGATGACTTCAACCTCTTAGTAGGTACGGCTTCAGCCTGGTATCCAGCTCTCGCGTTGGGGATAAAAGGAGGAATCTTAGCTCTTGCTAACTGCAATCCGGATGAATGTGCCGAAGTAAAAGAGGCATTTGATAACGGTGACTGGGAAAAAGCAAGAGAAATCTATCAAAGGGTTTTCCCAATCAATACTGCAGTAACCGGTACCTATGGTATCGCCGGGCTCAAATATGCTTGCGATATACAGGGATATATAGGCGGAGATGTACGAACCCCACTGCTGCCACTAAAAGAAGAGGAGAAACGAAGCATAGAGGCAGTTTTGAGAAAAGCAAAGGTTATGTAATTAAATAACTAGGATATGTTAGGAGATAATTCGTTTATTATTTCTTAACATATCCTAAATCAAAGGACAAACTCTCTGATGCGCCCATAACTTGATGAATAATATTTTTTATTCCTTTTTCATTTAATCTTGAAGTAGGGCCTGATATACTGATTCCCGCAATAGCCTCTCCAAAACAATCAAATACAGGTGCGGCAACACAAGTTACCCCAAATTCACGCTCTTCATTGTCCAATGCATATCCTTGAATCCTTATAATTTTAAATTCATTAATTAATTCTTCTTCAGTTGTCAAAGTATTCTTTGTATATTTATTAAATGAGGTTTTACTTATAGTATATTTTTGAACTTCTTCAGATTGATAAGCTAATATCGCCTTTCCTGCTCCTGTACAATAAAAAGGTACCCTTGCTCCTAATTGGGTGAACATTTTGAGAAGATTGTTGCTTTCCGATTGTGCAATATAAACGGTTTTACTATCATCTAGTATTACCAAGTTACTTGTCTCAGCAATGTTTTCCTTTAACCTGTCCAAGTATGGTTGCGCTATATTTGCTAAATTATTTTGATTCTTAGCAACACTGCTTATTCTAAATAATTCAAAACCAATTCTGTATTTTTTTGTTTCTTTATCTTGTTCAATAATATTGCATAGCCTTAAAGTATTTAATAAGTGATAAGTTGCACTAACACCATAATTGAGTTCCTTACTTATTTCAGTAACACCTAATCCGCTTTCGGATTTTGAAAGTTCTTTTAATACTTCGACTGCTTTTATAACGGATCCAATAGTTTTTGTATTATTAATCTCAGTCAAATTTTCATCTCCCTAAAAGTTATCTTATTAAATCATATTATACCATAGTTCAATATGTCAAACAAAAAGTGTGATAATCTAGCTACAGTAATGTAATAGTTGGCTAACCCGTCTTACTTATTATACCAACACACAAATATTACATGATTGCCTGTTCTTAACCGCATTTATTCCGCATTTCTCTTGATATACCCTCTAGACACCTATGGTCACTCTTAACCAGGCAGAAGTAAGCATTCTAAAGCTGCAGGCATATTTCCACCTGTGAAATTATACCAGAGGGTATTACCCCAGAAAAAGCAGGTAAAGATCTACATGCTCACCCTAACAGCCTGTGGGAGCGTGGACCAAATTAGAATATAAACAAATTGATAAGTCGGTTCATACAAAAAGGAACAGACATCGGTTAAGTAAGTGAAGAAAGAATAAAATAAATAGAAAATTGGATAAACAACTATTCTAGGAGAATGTTTGGATCCAGGTTATCCAAAGAAATGGCGGCATAAAGCGATAAAAGGGAAAAATAAAAGGAACGTAAAAATTGTGGATTTGATAGTGATTCTTGCGGTACCTCACGAAACGTTTCCTTTAATGTTGCCTGAATATCATCGGGGCTATTAAAACTTCTTTCCCGGATTAGCTCACGAATCACTTCTTTATATTGTTGGCATAATATAAATCTCCTCCTTGGCTTTATATCCAGGCTCTAGCCAAGAAGGAGATTACTAATTCACTTCACACAAAAATTTTTACAGGCCCTGAATAATTCATGCTCTGGGAAGCTCTCGCTTTATTTGCTCATTTATCGGAGGTTTTTCTGGCACGACGGTTAGACAGTTATTGCGGATTATAACCGATTCATTATCGTACTTTATTATAAATCTTTTTAATTTTACTAACTGATGCAATTCTCTCCTCCGCCATTTTATCAGCGGCCTTATATGTAGGTATACCGTCTCTTTTGGCTATATCAAACACCTTTTTACAAGCATCATAAATTTTTGCGGTATTTTTCATGGCATCTTCTTTATTATATTCACGTCCTGATATATCATCAATTATATTGATAACACCACCACTGTTTATAATATAATCCGGCACATATAGTATCCCTTTTTCATCAAGAATATTACCGTGTTTTGGTTCCGCCAATTGATTGTTAGCAGAACCGGCTATAATCTTACATTTCAATTGTTCAATTGTTTTATCGTTTATTATTGCACCTGTGGCACAAGGTGAAAACACATCACATTCTACACCATATATTTCATCCAAGCCTACAGCTGTTGCACCCAGTTCCGCTACAGCTTTATCAATTTTTGTCCGGTCTCTTGTAGTCACATATAGTTTGGCACCCGCTTCGTAAAGCAACTCGGCTAAAAGCCTGCCCACAGCACCCAGTCCTTGTATTGCAACGGTTCTGCCTTTTAAACCATCGTTACCGAAAATCTCATTAACAGCTGCCTGGATCCCTTTAA
>CAZMPR010000204.1:0-2525 GCA_964568265.1 uncultured Clostridiaceae bacterium
CTCGGCTGCTTCCAAAGCTTCTTCAACCCTATGATTTCTGGGGATTACTGCAGGATTATTATTCTTCATTAGCTTAATAACAGCTTCTTTGTTTTCTTCTTGCCTGTTTAATCTTGATTCCCATTTTCCACGCCAATTTGAAAATTCCTCTGAATCATATATTGCCTCTTCTATCAAATTATTAAAGGTTAATGAAATAAAGATATTAGTATAGTCTGCTTTATACTTTTTCATTATATTCAACAATTCATCAACTAAAGCCACATCCTCAGTTTCTTCATTAAATAACCCTAATTTTTTTCTCATCCCGTCTAAAAACCCTGTTTGAAAATATTCATCGAAGTTGGAAATCTCATTTTGTGCAAGTTCTATGGCCTGGTTTTCTATATCATGAATTAGTGGTATGAGTGTCTCAGCGAACCGCGAAAGGTTCCAAGCACCGATAACCGGCTGATTACCATAAGCATATCTACCATACCTGTCAATAGAACTGAACACCGTGTCAGGATCATATGTATCCATGAATGCACAGGGTCCGTAATCAATTGTTTCACCACTTAAAGCCATGTTATCGGTATTCATAACACCATGTATAAATCCTACCAGTTGCCATTTTGCAATTAAATAAGCCTGCCTTTTTATAACTTCACTAAGAAATGCTAAATATTTATTGTCTTCATTCTCTATCCAGGAATAATGCCTTTTTATTGTATAATCGGCTAAGAGCTTGAGGTTCTGTGTATTCCCCCATTTTGAAACGAATTGAAAAGTACCAACTCTCAAATGGCTAGATGCGGTCCTCGTTAATATCGCCCCCGTTAGATTGGTCTCTCTCGCTACCTTTTCACCGGTTGTAACGACAGCTAAACTGCGAGTAGTGGGTATCCCCAGGTAGTGCATTGCCTCGCTTATAATATATTCGCGGAGCATGGGCCCAAGAGCAGCGCGCCCGTCACCGCCTCTTGAATACGGAGTTATTCCGGAACCTTTTAATTGTATATCATATCGCTGTCCATTCGGCGTAATTTGCTCTCCCAGTAACACAGCACGCCCATCACCAAGCATAGTAAAGTAACCAAATTGATGCCCTGCATAGGCTTGAGCAATAGAAACGGAACTCGGAGGGAGTTTATTCCCTGCTAATATAGCAACTCCATTTTTATTTCCTAAAGCCTCAGAATTCAATCCTAAAGACTCTGCTAATGAACTATTTAAAATAACTAATTCAGGAGACCTTACAGGTGTTGGAATTATATTGCTATAAAACATTTTCGGTAGTTTTGTGTAACTGTTCTCAAGATTCCATCCTTCATCTATGTTTATGTTTACTTCTATCATATAATCCATCACTTTCTTTATTTTAAAAAAACCTATCTTTTAATAATAACAATTCCATAATGTTTATTTTTAGGTTTACAAAAGTTTATTATACCTTGTAACTTTTGCAGATAATAAAAAGAAAGACCATTAAGATAAATCTCTTCATCCTAGGGTCTTGTATAGTTATTTCCATTGTAGTTCTGAAATTAACTTCAAATGATTTATGCGAAATATGGCTTAGTCTCCCTCCGGTGGAACAATACAAATAAAGGAAAACATATCCTCACCCGTATTTAAAAACTGATGCTCCAAATTATTTGAAATAAAAGCAAATGAACCGGCTTTCACATCGTGGCTCTTCCCTTCTATCTCAATAACACCTTCACCGCCTAAAACATATACAATATGAGGCCACGGATGAATATGTTTTGGAGAATATCCACCTTCACCTACTTCGAAATACCTCATCACATAGTCTTCCCAACCTTCTTTTTTTGCGATAAGCGATTTCTTCAAAACGTTTTTAGCCTCACCGCTAAATGTAATGCCCTCCACAAAATCCCTATGTGAAACTACCATAATATAACCTCCTTTATTCTTTAATATTTTTATTGCATTGCAAATTTCTAAAGTTTACACTTCAATCATCTTTTGTAGCAATAACTCCCACTTATATATTTTGTGTAAGTTTTAAACATGCTTCTATAAAAGCATCGAAAATACCGTTAAACACGGGATATTCACCAATCAGTTTTTCGGGATGCCATTGTACGCCAATGAGAAACTCTTTTTCCTTCGACTCAACACCTTCTATTATTCCTTTGGGTGTAATTGCAGTTACTTTTAAGCCCCTGCCAATATCCTTTAAAGATTGATGGTGAAAAGAGTTTACGTCTGTTTCCTTTACACCAAGCATTTTATACAGCATACTGTCTTCCATAACTTTTACACTATGAAGTGGCTGCTCCACTAACTCCTTTTTTGAACGATGTTCTAATGTCACGTCTATTTGTGTCTTTATATCCTGGTACAAAGAACCTCCCAAAGCAACATTAATAAGCTGCATACCCCTACAAATTCCCAATACAGGCATGTTCTTCTCATACGCCCTTTTAAACAAACCCATCTCGCATATATCCCTGTCCAGACATATTGTTCCTATCTGTTCTATTGGATTCTCGCCATAATAAGAAGTTGCTATATCT
>CAZMPR010000204.1:2535-3157 GCA_964568265.1 uncultured Clostridiaceae bacterium
CATTCGCTTGAAGAACCGGTTTGTCTTTGCTACCTTCACCGCCACTGAAAACCAAACCGTCTAATATTTGAGAATAGTCATCTAAAAGTTTTTCATCCGTAATTATAGGTAAGATTAAACCTATTCCTCCGGCTCTATTTACAGCACTTACATAGTCATAATCAAGAGCACAATTAAGTCTTTCGTTTATGGTCTTATAATTAGATGTGATACCAATAACCGGCTTCATTATATCCCCCCTAAAGATTGGTTTCTTATGATTTTTTTAAATTACAATTATCTCTTTTGTATAGTTACTTAAAGGTACTCCGCCGTTTTCAGTAACCGCTACTATGTCCTCAACCCTTATCAACAAGGTATCATCTATAATCACCGATGGTTCTATAGTAAAGGTCATATTCTTTTTAAGTAATTCTTTATAGCCCGGCATCAAATAAGGGTACTCATGCACATCTCTCCCTATCGAATGTCCCAGACGGTGACGGAATCCTTCTATTAATCCTTGCTCTTTTAAGTATTGTCTTGCAAATAAATTCAATTCCTCACAGTTGATTTTTCCGGGAATCATGGCTTCCATCGCTATTCCCTGTGCCTTGATAACTGCTTCATGTATTCTTACCAT
>CAZMPR010000205.1:0-3123 GCA_964568265.1 uncultured Clostridiaceae bacterium
GGAGTCATTGATATATATATATTTAAGATGTTTATATCTTGTGGTTAATTAAGCTTTTATTGTTAAGCAAAAAGGGATAAATATTTGGAGAAATAATTATTAACAGTTTATCAATAAAATATTAACAGCTTATACTATTTTTTTAATAGAAATTATTTAACTTCTATTTTATTTTTAAGTTCATCTATTAAAAGCTTAAGTTGAGTGTCTTCAATAAGTTCTGTAGAAATCTTTTCATGGGCATGCATAATTGTAGTATGATCTCTGCCGAATTCTTCACCTATTTTAGGCAAGGAAAGATCGGTCATCTCTCTGCAAAGAAACATAGCTATTTGGCGTGGATAAACAATAGTTTTTGTTCTTTTTTTTGCATTGAAATCTTCTAATTTTATATTAAAATATTCTCCCACATGTTCTTTTATCAAATCCGCCGTGATTAACTTTTGTTTTTTGCCGGATAAAATATCCTTGAGGGCTTCTATAGCCATTTCTTCATTTATTTCTCTATGGTATAAAGAAGAAAATGCAATAACCCTTATCAAAGCTCCTTCTAGCTCTCTGATATTTGATTGTATATTATTAGCAATATAGGATAAAACATCATCTGGTACTGTCAAGCTTTCCAATTTGGCTTTCATTTTTAAAATTGCTATTCTGGTTTCTAAGTCAGGGGCCTGGATATCTGCCAAGAGTCCCCATTCAAACCTGGATCGAAGTCTGTCCTCTAAAGTCAATATATCTTTCGGGGGTCTGTCGCTTGAAATAACAATTTGTTTATTTGCTTCATGGAGGGTATTAAAAGTATGAAAAAATTCTTCTTGTGTTCTTTCCTTACCGGCGATAAATTGAATATCATCCATCAACAAAATGTCTACATTTCTATATTTATTTCTAAATTCAATATTTCTGTAGTCTCTGATAGAATCAATCAATTCGTTTGTAAAAGTTTCAGATGAAACATACATTATTTTTAAGTTTTTGTTTTGGTTTAATATGTAATGGCCGATGGCATGCATTAAATGTGTCTTCCCCAAACCCACACCGCCGTATACAAATAAAGGATTATATGCTTTGGCGGGAGACTCGGCTACCGCCACTGAAGCGGCATGTGCCAACCTGTTGCTATTTCCTATAACAAAAGTATTGAAGGTATATCTTGGATTTAGAAAATAGTTAAGATTTCCTTCGTTTTGTATGTTACCTATCTCCGGTTTTTTTTCCTCAAATTTCGTTATTGTAAATTTTATATTGTATTCTTTGTTTGTTGTCTGTTTTAATGCGTTTTTTATTAAAGAAGAATATCTGGTTTCAATGATACCTTTTGTAAAATCTTCAGGAACATATAGGATAAAATCATTCTCATCTACAGATATAGGGGTGATGGATTTGAGCCATGTATTAAAACTAACTTCCGTCAGTTCGTCTTTAATTAGCTTTAATGTTTCATTCCATATTTCATCATACTGGGGATTCATGGGTATCCTCCTATCTTGAAAAAAATATAATAACTTCATTCTGTGAATAAAAAATTATTAAATTGATATTATAATAATACATAAGTATTTGTCCACAAAGTGAAGAAAAAAATATCAACATATTTTGATGCCGGCAAATTATTGATCTTAAAAAGAAAAAGGTTTAATAAAAAACTGTTATACACATATATATACACAATATGTGTATAAGAAAATAATAAAAACGTATTTAATGTAATAAAATTATCAAAAACCATGATAATAAATACTGCGAAAACGGAAACAAAAGGCAGATTTATTTTCCGCCTTGTTTAAAATTAAGCAAAAATATTATAATGTAAAGGGTTTAAACCAAAAAATTGCTATAAACATTAACTTTATATTATCAAAAGAAGGTTATTAATTCAAATAATTTTTAGAGGTAAATTTGCTAATAAAAAAAGTATTATTTAGAAGGCTTTAGCCCTTAACATTTGTCTAAAATTGCGGCTTAAGAAATTATAAAAGATTTAATTTCTTGACAGCGAATATTAATATATATATAATTTGTACAGTAGCGCTTATCTGATTTGAAAAATTACTTATTCGCATATATGTTAGCTTAGGGGGTGCACCGATTGTTAAGAACTTATCAGCCGAAAAAGAGGCAGAGAAAAAAAGAACATGGATTCAGAAAAAGAATGAAGACTGCTAATGGAAGGCTCGTACTTAAAAGAAGACGAAGCAAAGGGAGAAAAAGATTGACAGCATAAGGCCGCTTATTGTGGCCTTTTTCTCTATATTATGAATTGATCGGGAGAAAGCATAAGCCTTTGCTTTATACATTACTTTACTTTAATGGACAAAAAAGCAAAGCATATAAAATTATCGGATAGTCACTATTGGCGGTGGATATGATGAAAAAAGCATATAGGATTAAGAAAAGCCGGCTTTTTAAAAAAGTTTATACAAACGGCAGGTATTATGCGGAAAAAAATTTAGTCTTATATATATTAAAGAATAATGAAGAGCATAATAAAGTAGGATATTCGGTAAGCAAGAAGGTTGGAAATAGTGTAGTTCGAAATCGTATTAAAAGGCTGATGAGAGAAAATTTCAGAAAAATATATGACGAAATAAAACCGGGATACTATATTGTGTTTACAGCGAGAGCTGGCAGTAAAGATGCAACTTATTACGATATAGAAGGATCTATGGTAAAGGCCTTGAAACGAGCTAAACTCTTTAATTGGAATGTTAAAAAATGAAATCATTATTTATATTGTTTATTAAAATATATCAAAAGCTGATATCACCTTTATTTCCAAATAAATGTCGTTTCATACCAAGTTGTTCTCATTATGCAATTGAAGCAATAAATAAATACGGGGTATGTAAAGGGAGTATATTGGCTTTAAAGAGGATATTAAAATGTCATCCTTTTAATCCTGGGGGATATGATCCGGTGCCTTAGTAGGCTTAATAATGATTTGATAATAAACATAAGTTTATATAAACTTATAAAAAGGGGGAATTCTTTTGTTAGATGTAATTGCGAAGCCGCTTGGATCATTGCTTAAGTTGATTTACGACATGGTTGGTAATTATGGTGTAGCTATTATACTTTTCACAATAATTACTAAAGTATTGCTTTTACCTATTAATATAA
>CAZMPR010000206.1:0-3087 GCA_964568265.1 uncultured Clostridiaceae bacterium
AGGAATCATATCGGCTACAAAACAGTATTCAATTTTTGATAATTTAGCTATGGTATTGGCTTTGATTGGAGTATCCATGCCTAACTTCTGGCAAGGGCTAGTGCTGATAATCATATTCTCTGTTCATCTTGCTTTATTGCCTGCTTCAGGGTTTTATGGTCCTATATATTGGATTTTACCTGTTGCTACTATTGGAACCAGTTTAGCTGCTACAATTACTAGAATGACACGTTCAAGTATGTTGGAAGTTATCAGACAAGATTATATAACCACAGCAAGATCAAAGGGGAATAAAGAAAATACTGTAATAATAAAACATGCATTAAAAAACGCGTTAATACCTATTTTGACTGTTATAGGGCTTCAATTGGGAAGAGGTCTCGGTGGCGCAATTTTGACGGAATCTATATTCTCAATCCCGGGTATCGGTAAACTAATGGTAGATTCTATTAAAGCAAGGAACTATCCGGTTGTTCAAGGCGGAGTGCTTTTCATAGCCATAGCCTTTAGCTTTATTAACCTTTTTGTTGATATTCTATATGCATTTGTTGACCCTCGAATTAAATCCATATACAGCGGTAAGAGGATAAAGGAACAAAGAGGTGTGTAATGAATAAGAAAAATAATCAAAAAAGAGGGCAGCTTAGAGAAATATGCATAAGACTGAAAAGAAATAGGGCGGCGATGTTTGGTTTAGCCGTTATAGTATTGCTTTTTATGATGGCTATTTTTGCGCCTATTATTGCTCCGTTTGGTTATGATGAGCAACATTTAAAAATGGCTAATTTATTGCCAAGTAGGATGCATCTGATGGGTACTGATAATTTCGGACGAGATATTTTCAGCAGAATTATTTATGGCTCCAGGATTTCTCTACAAGTCGGTTTCATTGCTGTAGGAATAGGCGTTTTAATAGGTGGAACCTTAGGTTCAATTTCAGCTTATTATGGCGGTGTTATTGACAATATAATTATGAGATTTATTGATACTTTGCTTGCAATTCCGGGTACACTTCTTGCCATATCTATTGCAGCGGCTTTAGGTCCCGGTCTTACAAATGCTATGATTGCAGTGGGCGTTGGTACAGTTCCCAACTATGCAAGGGTTGTGCGGGCTTCCGTGTTAACCGTTAAGGAACAAGAATTTATTGAAGCGGCAAAATGTATAGGTGTTAAAGACTACAAGATTATAATTAAACATATACTTCCCAATGCCATGGCGCCTCTAATTGTACAGGCAACATTGGGCGTTGCAAGTGCTATATTGTCTGCGGCGGCTCTAAGTTTTATCGGGGGCAATGCTTTCAGCGGGCAGGGTATATATTCGTGATTATTGGCATATAGTTACATTTCCGGGTGTGACTATTATGATAACTATATTTTCTTTGAATCTATTTGGAGACGGTTTAAGGGATGCCCTTGATCCGAGACTGAAAAGATAGGTGATATAAAATGAATGATGCAATATTAAATATTAATAATCTGGTCGTAAGTTATACGTCCGATGATAAAATAATCAAGGCAGTAAATGGGGTTAATCTTACTGTAAAAAAAGGCGAAACGGTTGGTTTGGTTGGTGAAACCGGCGCCGGTAAAACGACTACTGCAAAAGCGATACTTAAGCTTATTCCTAATCCACCCGGTGTAATTGAAAAGGGTCAAATATTTTTTTTGGGTGAAGATGTTCTAAAAAAAAGAGAAAACGAAATGCGCAAAATACGCGGTAATAAGATATCCATGATTTTTCAAGATCCTATGACCTCATTAAATCCGGTAATAACGATAGGTGAACAAATAACTGAAGTTATAAGGCTGCATCAAAAAGTGAGCAAGGCAAAGGCAGGAATTTTGGCATGTGAAATGCTTGACAGAGTAGGAATACCAAAAGAAAGATACAATGAGTATCCTCATCAGTTTTCCGGAGGCATGAAACAAAGAGTGGTAATAGCCATAGCCATAGCCTGCAATCCGCAATTGCTTATAGCAGACGAGCCGACAACGGCACTTGATGTTACTATTCAAGCACAGATTTTAGAGCTCATGTATAATCTTAAAGTAGATTATAGCATGTCAATGATAATGATTTCTCATGACCTTGGCGTGGTGGCTGAAATTTGCGACAAGGTTGCTATTGTGTATGCAGGACAGGTTGTTGAGTTTGGTACAATAAACGATGTTTATAAGAGGTCTTCTCATCCTTATACAAAGGGTCTTTTTAATGCCATTCCTTCAATTAGCGGGGATAGGCAGAAAAGATTGTTTTATATACCAGGCTTAATGCCCGACCCGACAAAAATTCCTTTGGGTTGCCCTTTTAGTCCAAGGTGCAGTTTTAAACTAAATATTTGTGAAAAACAATTACCAAAAGAAACATATATTGATGAAAACCATTTTGTAAGGTGCCATTTGTATGAGGATAAGGAAAGAGAGTTGGGTTTATGTCAGTTTTATTAAAAGTTGATAATATAAAAAAACATTTTAAAACGCCAAAAGGGCTGCTACATGCTGTAGACGGGGTCTCGTTTGAACTGGAAACCGGAAAAACCATAGGTATTGTAGGCGAATCCGGATGTGGCAAATCAACACTTGGCAGAACAGTTATAAATCTTATCCCTGCGACAGGAGGCAAGGTGTTTTTCTTTGGCAAAAACATAACGGATGCTAAAGGTAAAGATTTATATAATATGAGAAAAAACATGCAAATGATTTTTCAGGATCCTTTCTCTTCGCTAAATCCCAGAATGACTGTGAGCGAGATAATCCGCGAGCCTATTGTAGAACATAAAATTAAATCAAGCAGCAAAGATATAGAAAAAGAGGTGGATAGCCTGATGGAGGTAGTGGGCTTAGCCTCAAGACTATACAATTCATATCCCCATGAATTAGATGGAGGACGTCGTCAGAGGATTGGTATTGCCAGGGCGATTGCACTTAATCCGAGGTTTATAGTTTGCGATGAGCCGGTATCAGCTCTGGATGTTTCAATTCAATCACAAATACTTAATTTAATGCAGGACCTGCAAGAAGAAAAAAAGATCGCCTATATGTTTATAACTCATGATCTTTCTGTTGTTAGACATATGTCTGA
>CAZMPR010000207.1:0-2098 GCA_964568265.1 uncultured Clostridiaceae bacterium
CAATGACTTATTTAAGAGTGAAACCGGGTGGAATTTACATAGACGGCACAGTAGGAGGAGGCGGACATGCTGCTGAGATAGCCAGGCTGATGTTGCCTCGAGGGTTGTTAATAGGTATTGATCAGGATAGACATGCAATAAATGCCTCAAATGAAAAGCTCAAAGAATTCAAGGATAATGTTGTTCTCGTAAATGATAATTTCAGAAATATTAAAAGTATCATCGAAGAAAAAAATATTGAAAGTGTTGACGGAATACTTCTCGACTTAGGCGTTTCTTCTTACCAGTTAGATGAAGGAGAGCGTGGGTTCAGCTACATGATAAATTCCGGCTTGGATATGCGAATGAGCGAGGATAATGTATTAACCGCTGAAATGATTGTTAACAATTGGCCTGAAAATGAAATTGCAAAGATAATTGAAGAATATGGAGAAGAAAGATGGGCTAAAAGAATTGCTGCTTTTATTTCAAAGGAGAGGCTTAAAAAAAGAATAGAGACATCTTTTGAACTGGTTGAAATTATCAAAGCTGCTATTCCGGCATCGGCCAGAAGAGAAGGGCCGCATCCTGCCAAAAGAACGTTTCAGGCAATAAGAATAGCGGTAAATGATGAGCTTAACATAATAGAGGATACCATTGAAGCAGGTGTGAACGCTCTAAAACCGGGAGGCAGGATTTGTGTCATTGCTTTTCATTCACTGGAAGACAGAATAATAAAGAATGCTTATAAAAGATTGGAAAACCCTTGTATTTGCCCGCCACGGATACCAAAATGTGTTTGCGGGAAAACACCTTTGATAAAAATAATCACGAAAAAACCTATTACAGCATCAAAGAATGAACTTGAAAATAACCCGCGTTCACGAAGCGCCAAGCTTCGAGTTGCGGAAAGACTTTGTTCTAATATTTAGAAGGGGGGAATAAAATTGGTAGTAGCAGATAACAGAGCTTATGATTATAATTATAATGATGAATATTTTTATGATGAACCCCTTTATGAAGAAAATAAAAAGCATGGTAAGGCGGTAAAAAAAAATAAAAAATCAAAACCCCATATATTTACCGTAATCCTTGTCTTTTCTGTCAGTATAGTGATGATAGCTCATTACGCTTTTTTAGCTGAAATAAACTTTAATATAAACAAGTTTGAAAAAGAATTAAAAGAGGTTCAAAAAGAAAATTCGCTGTTAAGCGTTAAATTAGCACAAGCTATTAATCTGCAATCCTTGGAGAAAGTAGCTTTGGGAGAATTAAATATGCAGTACCCGGACTCTGAACAAATTGTATATGTTAACGTTATTAAACCATTGCCAAAAAATGATACAGTAGATAAAGCTTTTTATTCAAAAAAAGACGTATTAGAAAATAGATATGTGGCTAAAGTAAAATCTTTAATAAATATTTTTATAAGTTACCTTGACTAACAGTCCCTGAAGGGGGTATTGGCTTGGCGGTTGCGGCTAAAAAAATTAAAAAGAGAGTGCTGTTCCTTTTATGCAGTTTTACAGCTTTGTTTATTTTCCTTACTGTGAAACTGTTTTTTATACAAATCGTTAACGGACCGGAATATCAGCAAAAGGCTATTGATCAATGGACAAGAGATGTACCGGTACCTTCAAGAAGGGGAATAATATATGACAGAAACGGGAAAGAATTAGTTACTAATGCTCCTGCATATCAAATATATGCAAGGCCGGTAGAAATAACGGATAAAGAAGAAATTGCATCCGTGCTTTCTGAGTTATTAGGATTAGACGAAAAAGGTTTATTAGATAAATTAGACACGAAAAAGGATACTATTCTTATTAAACAAAAAGTAGATGCCGAAATAATTAATACATTACGAGAAAAGAATCTTAAAGGTTTGATGTATATAGACGATAATAAGAGATTCTATACTCAAAGCAACTTTGCTTCTTATATTTTGGGATTTACCAACTATGATAACCAAGGGCAAGACGGAGTTGAAGCCACTTTTGAAAAATATTTAAACGGCTTCCCGGGAAGAGATATTAAGATGACGGATTCCTACGGAAGAGAATTGCCCGGTGGAGACAGAAAGTATTATGAGCCGCAAGACGGGTTGAATCTTATACTT
>CAZMPR010000207.1:2108-3086 GCA_964568265.1 uncultured Clostridiaceae bacterium
CATCGATGAAGTAATTCAACATTTTACTGAAAAAGCCATAGAAAATGCACAGATGGAAAATGCGGCAAAAAGAACCATGGCTATTGTTATGGACCCCAAAACCGGAGATATTTTTTCTATGGCAGTTAAGCCGGATTACGATAATAATAATCCGAGAGAGGTGCCGGAGGAATACGAAGTTGAATGGGGTAATATGTCTTTAAAAGAACAATACGATGCCTTATTTAAAATTTGGCGCAACCCTATCATTTCAGATACTTATGAGCCCGGCTCCACCTTCAAGATTATTACTTCGGCAGCGGGCTTGGAAGAAGGCGTAGTTAAACCTGATGATAAGTTTTATTGTTCAGGATTTGTGGAGGTTGCGGGACGAAGACTGAAATGCTGGAGACATTACAGACCTCACGGCAGTGAAACTTTTGTTGAAGGTGTACAGAATTCCTGTAACCCTGTTTTTATAGAAGTAGCACAGAGGCTGGGCAGAGAGAGATTCTATAAATACATCAAAGGCTTTGGATTCGGTACCACTACCAATATTAAGCTTTTGGGCGAAGCTTCGGGAATTGTTAGAAATATAAGCTCCATAGGTCCCGTTGAGTTGGCAAATATTGCCTTCGGTCAGGGGATCAGTATTACTCCGATTCAGCTGTTAACTGCGGCCTGTGCCATAGCGAATGATGGATATCTTATGGAACCCAGGATTGCAAAAAAATTGATTGATAAAGACGGAAATACCGTACATGATTTCCAACCGAGAATGATAAGACAGGTAATATCCAAAGATACTTCGGCTACTATGAGAAGCATATTGGAATCTGTTGTAAATGAGGGTTCCGGTGCTGGTGCCTACATACCCGGTTATAAGGTTGCAGGAAAAACAGGGACTGCTCAAAAAGCCGAGGGGGGTACGTATGTACAGGGCAGATATATTTCCTCTTTTTTGGCTTTTGCGCCGGCAAATGACCCCAAAGTAGCAGT
>CAZMPR010000208.1:0-3077 GCA_964568265.1 uncultured Clostridiaceae bacterium
GGCTTGGCAAGACTGATATAAAAGTAAACGGTGCAACAAAAGAAATGGATATAGCACTTGTAGCAAAGGACGGCAGGACCTATGTACCTGTCAGATTTGCCGCTGAAAATTTAAACTGCAAAGTTGATTGGATAAACAGCACCAAAGAGGCAGTAATTGTTTACGAAGAATAAAAAAACAATAACAATCCCTGCTCGAAAGAGTGGGGATTGTTATTTATAACTTTTAATTAAATTGTAGACCAGAACTATTTTAAAATCTCTGAGCCAGGCAATCTATTGTATATGCAGATTGCAATAAAGGAGAGATTAATTTGTATGCCATTAGGAGAAAAATTTATGTTTATACCACATTAACTGCTTTTGTATTCTTATTTTCCGCTCTTTTTATATTATTGGAAATAAGGCACAGCACCAATATGCAGATGGCTATTGGCTTTATGCTTACGAGCAGTGCAGCTTTGGCAGGATTATGGGTGAATGTATATATGAAATATAAAGCAGCAAAACTTATTAAGGAAAATACAATTATGGAAGTTTGTTCGTGTATTTATAGTGACTATTCTCATGAGCCGGTAAAATCGGATGATATTAAAAATGAAAAGACATTAATATCCTATTTTGGTATCCTTTTTGCAAATAATATAATCAGATTTAATCAAAATGGAATTCAATTAAAAGCTGTTGAAATAGGACCTGATTATCTTTCTTTTACGTATGGTAAAGAAAAGCATATAAAAAATATTAAACTTTTACGTCCAAAGGTTGAGCAGGAAAATCTTAACGAATTCGTTAGAAGAATATATTTTGAAACGGGCATTATCGTAAAGCTGATAAATTAATAGGCAAGGGATAAGATTGCAGAGCCACAAACTTAGAACATGTTTGTGGCTTTAAAGCATATCTTGGTAAACTTGCTGATATTTGTAATATGAAAGTTATCAGCTTTAGTTTTCAACTATTATATTGCATATGTTATCAGCTTGCTGTTAAAAAAAAGCTATTAAACGTCTATTTTAAGGTGTTCGGCCTGCTTCGGCTGCTTCAGCCTCTGCCTTAGTTTTGTGAACTGTGCCTTTAGGATGCTCCGGAGGCGCATATATTGAGTATAACTTTAACGGTCTGTTTCCAGTGTTAATCAGATTGTGCCACTTGCCTGCGGGGATGATAATTGCGTAATCTTCTGAAACCCTTCTTTGAAAATTTAATGCATTTTGGCTGTCGCCCATTAGAATTAAACCGTTTCCTTCTTCAATGCGGATGAATTGATCAACATCAGGGTGCATCTCAAGCCCTATGTCTTCACCTACATTGATACTCATTATAGTAAGCTGTAAATGCTGCCCTGTCCATAATGCAACTCGAAAGAAATTGTTATCTTCGGCGGCATCTTCAATATCAATCACAAAAGGCATAGGACCGGAATCCTGTCTTACTGTTGGGAGAGTTCCTTCAACATAGCGATTTTCCGGGTAGCTGTCATCTGCAATTCTATATGAGTGGTCTTGCTCATCAGTTGTAATATCAAAATTCATAGGACATTGATACATGCAATGGTTTGATATATAGGGGCAATATTTTCTATAAGACAATTTGTTTACTCCTCTCATAGGCTTTTATATCCATAATATGCAGTTCAAATTATAAAGTGAGTAACCTGTTGCGAGTATGGATACCTTAAACGCCATATAATATTTTATGGTATCCTTTTTGTTCACATTGCGCCATGTTAGAAAGTGGTATATAATAAAAATAATAAATAAGTGCATAATTATGGACATATTGTTTTATATCACCAAATATTAAAGGTAAAAAACTTAATATTACAAGGAGAAAGGGGAAAGAAAAATGTTAATTACTATGATTCTATTCTCACTTAAAGATGAGGTAAAGAGCAGCATGGATCAAGAGGCTGTTAAAGCCCATTTAGGCAATTTGACGAAAGAATATGCCAAAGTACCTGGGCTTAAGGAAAAGACCTTTTTTATGAACCCTGAGAACTTGGATCAAGGTGCTTTTCTGGTATGGGAATCTCAAGAACATATAGATCAATATTTAAAATCGGATTTGTACAAAACAGCTGTTGCCGATATTTGTAAAGGTGAACCCAGATGGGAAACCTATACGGTTACAGCTACTATAAAGGATGGAGTCCTTATCTAATAAGATGAATAGCCCTGTGAAGAGTTATTAAAGTTAATTCACAGGGCTTTTTATTATCTGCGATAGTATTCAGTTTTAAAGAAAAAGGTAAAATTCTTTTGAAATAGACCTTTGGGAAAAAACAATATGTTGATACTAAAAGATATCGCTCATGTTATAAAGACCCGGTTGTGCTTTTATGATGAATCTGGCGGCTTTTACCGCTCCCATTGCAAATATATTTTTCGATAAAGCAGTGTGCTTTATTTCTATAATTTCATCCATTCCTGCAAATATAACGGTGTGTTCTCCCGGTATGGTTCCGCCCCGAACCGCATGAATCCCGATTTCGTTCTCTTGCCTTTTTGCACTGCCGCCCTCTCTGCCGTAGATAAAACTTTTACTGTTTCCCATGGATTCATTAATTATATTAGCCAAGAGGTATGCGGTGCCGCTGGGTGCATCAATCTTTTTATTATGATGTTTTTCTATTATTTCAATATCAAAATCTTCACCCAAAACCGGGCTTATTTCTTTTAAAGCAGTCTTTAATGCATTGATACCCAAGGACATATTTGCAGAATAAAGTATGGGTATTTGCTTCGATGCTTCCTCCATTGAAGAGTGGTCTTTTTCCGATAGACCGGTAGTTGCAATTATCAGTGGCGTCTTGCTATATAAGGAAAGTTCTAAAACCTTATGCAAATTGGAGACATGAGAAAAATCTATTATTACATCAGCTTCTTCATTGCATTCTTTAATATCACTGTAGACAGGATAGCTATTGTCTTCCTTATAAATCGACCTGTCAATTCCGGCAACAACTTTCATATCCCTTTCACCGGCAATAACTTTTGATAGAACTTGCCCCATCTTTCCGTTTGAACCATAAATGATTACTTTAATCATATTACTCCTCCACCGGGTTTAAGCCGA
>CAZMPR010000209.1:0-1778 GCA_964568265.1 uncultured Clostridiaceae bacterium
CACTTTCCAATCTCGAAATATTTGATTTTTGTGTTCCTACACGTAGGGCTAATTCTTCTTGGGTAATATTTAATTCTTTTCTCACATTTATTATTTGTGAAATAATTTCATATCGCGGTTTTAGTTTTTCATATTCATTTTCAAACTCTTTATCTTTCATTAATCGTTCTTTTATATCTTCAAATTTGACTCCGGCTTTACTCATCTTTACACCTTCTTTCATAGTCTTTTTTATAGTTTCTTGCCTTTTCCAATTCCCTGACAGGAGTCTTATTGTCTTTTTTAATAAATCCATTAAGTAATATAAAAGTATCTTGGCTAAAACTAAAATAGAAGATGCGGGTTATATCTGATGCAAATTTAATGCGCAGTTCATATATCCCTTTATATTTTTCTCCTTTTATTTGTTTTACATAAGGCTCTCTTAGTTCATTTCCATGTTTTTTTAATAATTCAATCTCACTATATGCTTTTGCCCTCATTTTTGGTTGCAATAATAGCAAAAAATTTAGTACAGGTATATCACCGTTTTCTTTTTGATAGAATTCTACCTCAAAAACCACTACTATTTCCTCCAGTAAATAAATATATGCTTCTATTATATGTTATCATATATGATAACATATGGCAACCTAATTTTACAACCTGCCCTATTTGCCTAGGATAAATAAAGTGTGGAGAATGTGAGAGTGTTTAATACAACATCCTTATTCATATACAGCACCCCGTTCCATCACTTTTTCAATTATTTCTTTTCTTTCCTCATTTAGCTTACAATAGTCTTTAAAAACCATTATTTTGAAAGTCTTGGTTATCTCTTCATTTTTCGAATATACTATTCTTCCGGTGCTTAAAATTTGAAATCTAAATACTGTTGAAGCCTTTTTTATATCTATAAGATCTATATCTTTACCTAACATAGCAGCTAACTCTCCGCTTATCTCAAATAAAACATTATTGCAAAAAGTTGCATCTGAATAAAATCCTACATCTATATCACTGTCTGCCTTTAATGAGCCTTTAGCTGCCGAACCGAAAACCACAATAAATAATGGGTCCAACTTTTTTCTTATAAATTCTATTAAATTATTTAAATCTTCAGTTTTTAAATCCATTACAATTCCTCATTGCTTTTTATTCTATTATAGCTTATTTATCCATATAATGTATGCATTTTATAAATATATACTTTTTATTAACTCTGCTCTGCCTCTTTTTCCTCAAGCCATTTGTAATAGCTTAGGGGCAGCTCCTTATCGGTGCGCTTCTTTGTGGCTTTTAACAATTGTTCGTACTCGAGGGGTTTGTAGGAGTCAGCCCGTATTTCAATATCGTACATGCCATTTATATCCGCATATATAAATTGTATACCGGTTATATTATAGTTCTCACCCATATATTCTATAAAGTCTGTGGCTATTTTCGCGGGCATTTTTTCACTTTCTGTCTCCGTTAAGTCATTGTTATTGTATAGTTCCAATATATACAACCGTTCAGCCTGCAGGTTGTAATCATCCGCATTTATTGTAGACCAAATCATGATATGTTGGGGAAAAATAAGATTCTTCGGAAATCTTCCTATTATATCTTTATAAGATGCGATCAATTCGTTATTAACCTGATCAGCCTTTATTCCGTCATATATAGAATTATTCTGCAGTCGATATGCCAAGACTTGTTCGAAGTCGGCACTGCCTATATATCTTCCGTTATACCAGTCATAATAAACCTGAATAGCTGTTTCACTTTGCATTTGGGCTTTTGCATATGCATTCAAT
>CAZMPR010000209.1:1788-3075 GCA_964568265.1 uncultured Clostridiaceae bacterium
AAGGCACATAACCGATTTTAAAGAAGAATGAAATTATTACAATTATAATGAATCCGATTAATAATATTACGACTGTTTTTCTCAAAAGCTTATTCCTTTCTTTCATAAAGCCCACTCCTTTATAATGAATTAGGGGACTACCGTTGGGATAGTACCATAGTACCCATTTATATAGTTTATAAGCTTTTTACATGATTAATTAACGGGGTTATAGTTTGCTTGTCTTCAAAATTTACTTTTGAATTATAGGTATCAAGAAATTCTATATCGTCGGCTTCTCTTTCGGATTCGGGTTTTCTTTGGATCATACTTTTCATCATTGCCATCATGAGTTTATGTATTGTCCCAAGTTTTTTATAATCTATACCCCCACGAAAATGAAAAATCTTAGTTTTTGCTAAAAACTCCCGGGTAAAGTTCTTATCTCTTATCTCACTATAATCAGTTTTCTCAGGGTTAGCTAAACCTACGGTAAATACAATAAGGTTTTTACACGGATTCTTAGTGACAAGTTTAATACCTGCGATGCCGCTTGCATACAAACCGCCGCCATATATAACGATATCGTATTGTTTTAAAACCTCCGGTTTAACTTCTTTAGCAGTGAATAAATCTGCATTTAGTTCCGAAGCAATCCATTCAGCATATTTGCGGGTTGACCCGTACTTTGACGTGTATGCGACTAAAACTTTTTTAATCATCAGACATCCCCCATATATTTTTATTCCCGGTGTCCGGTAACATTTATAATTTCTTAATCAACCTGATATAGAATTCAACTGTCTCCATCAAAGTTTTTACAGAGATTCTTTCATCATTTCCGTGGATCAAACCTCTCTCCTCTAAAGACAAAGGCATTGCTGAAAACCTCAAAACATTATCGCTTACTATGCAAAAGTATTTAGCATCACTGGCAGCTAGCATAAGATATGGCGATACGATCACTCCCGGCCATGTTTCCAGTATTGCCTGCTCAACCTTATGCCACCCCTCTGATGAGGTACTTGATATCGGTGTAGCATTATGTTTTTCCACACTTATGACTTTTATATCCGGATTTGTGATAGTTTTTTTTATGTGTTTTATGGCGCTTTCAGGTGTATCTGTCGCCATAAGCCGCAAGTTAAGCCCTATCTTCGCTTTAGGCGGCATGACATTATATGCTTTGCTGCCTTCCATCATGGTTGGGGCTACGGTAGTTCTGATTAGTGCATTCATTTCTCCGCCTTGCTTTTTAAACAGTATTTTAAGCAATGGTTCAAAACACCATAGGTTAGCAAATATTAG
>CAZMPR010000210.1:0-3062 GCA_964568265.1 uncultured Clostridiaceae bacterium
GGAAAAGACGTTATTATAAAAATGATTACTTATACAATAAAATAGGCTTCTTCCAGAATATTGGCTAAGGAAGCCTATATACGAATTGTATTTCGTGATTAAGTGTTTAATAAAATCAATCCCATCCTATGTATTAATCAAAAGCTTTTATTGAATCATTAACTGTTATGGTCTTAAAATATAAAAACCAAAAGTTAAATCTATTAAATTGTTTATCCGAAAATAAAAATTTGCATACTTATATTAATATTGCCTATATTAGTTATTATTATACAAACAGAACAGTAATATTTACTTTTTTAAACATCAATGCAATATATAATATTAACATAGGATTAGCTACCTGTCAATCAAATATTTCCGAAAAACACCTGAAAATTTCATGGCTGCGCCTTCCAAATTATCGTTATCGCTTACTATAAAACTCTGTTTTTTCAGTGCTTCCATTAGAAATATCAAAATAGAAATACCGGCAGGAATAATATCAGCCCTTTCCTTTTCCAATCCTTTAATATGGTATCTTTCTTTTATGTCCATGGCTTTTAGTTTATTAAACATCTCGACTAAAAAAGGCAGGTCTAAAACTGTATTATGTATTACCCCCGGGTTGTACGATTCCATAGCATGAAATATAGCGGCTATAGTTGTTGCGGTACCACCTATAGTAACTATTTTATCAATTCTCAAATCAGCAAGTTTTTCTATTGCTTCTGAGAAAAGTTCCTTCAAAGTTCTCTTTAAGTTTTCTGTATCTTTATCTTTTATAGGGTTGCTTTTTATGAACCTTTCCGTCATTCTCACGGCACCGGCATCAATGCTTACAGAGTATTCTATTTTTTTATTCCTGCTTAAAACTATTTCAGTGCTGCCGCCGCCGATATCAATAATCAAAATGCCTTCATCTGCGGATAAGCCGTAGGTTACTCCAAGCATACCGATATAAGCCTCTTCATCGCCGCTCAGCACTTTTATACTTACCCCGACTTCATTCTTTACCTTATTAATGAATATATCCCTATTAGCTGCATCCCTCACGGCGCTGGTGGCTATAACTATTATTTCCTCTGCTCCGAAATATTCAGCGGATTTTTTAAAATATTTCAGTGCTTCTATATTTAACTCCATTGCCTCTTTTGACATGAAACCGGATTGAGATAGGTTTTTCCCTATTCTGGTGGTTATTATTTCTTTTCTTTTATTAAGAAAAACACCGTTTTCAATTTCACATAAAAGAAGTCTCATAGAGTTAGTTCCCAAATCAATTGCAGCCAATTTGCCCATAACACCATTTCTCCTTAATTAAACAATTACCTTACAATGGTTGAACGGTTGCTAAACTATAGTTAAACAATCGTTAAAATAATAATAAAGGTAACATAATTTAATATGCTACCTATAACATATCTTGTCTAACTTTTTAATAAAAAATTATCTCTGTGCAAATTCACCTTTGCGGTTATATCCGCCGCTTCTTTTTGAGTCTCTGTTTTTAGCGAATTCCTGAAGTTTCTCTTCGCTTTCTTTCATGAACTTAGCTAATATATCCTCAAAGCTTCCCATTTGATTTTTACTGAATTCCTGCTGCCAATCTATCTCAGCAGGTTTTGTATTCTTCTTAATAGTCTTGGCTTGCTTGATGGATAGATTAATCCGTCCGTCTTTATCCACGTTTAAAACTTTAACCATTACTTTTTGCTTTTCAGTCAAATAATTGCTTATGTCCTTGATATAAGTGTCTGCTATCTCCGAAATGTGTACAAGTCCTGTTTTGCCTCCCGTTAATTGCACAAAAGCCCCGAATTTTGCTATATTGGCCACGGTACCTTCAAGTATCATACCTTCCTCTATAGGCATACTAAAAATATTCCTCCTTTTTATTTGCATAAGGTTAAAAATAATTGCTTTATTGATACATCTTAATGAAGAAAACATTTAAATGCTACAATTAATTACCCCCTTCTTGCAAATAAACATCAGATGAGGATTGGTCAACATACACAGTCTCCCCCGGCTTAATGAGCCCAAGTTGCTCCCTGGCCATTCTTTCAAGATGTTTTTCATCGGAAGCATTCTTAATCATATCCTTAAGCCTTTCATTCTCCACCTTAGAAGCTTCTATGTTCTTTAAAACTTCTGCTTTTACTTTGTTGAGCTTATATATGGAATACTGCTGGTTGGCTATTGTAATCAAAGCGTAGATTATGAAAATAGATACAAACAATCTTGTCCAATTTATTTTCTTGACTTTTCTACTTTTGCCCATTGCCATCCTCCCCCCATCAGAACCGCCTTATTACTATACACAAATAGTAATATTCGATAAACAATAAAAATTCCTCTAATCCTTGTCCCTTTTAACTATTAGTTTATAATATTTTTTACATTCTTTCAAAGCCTTTTTTGGAATATTAAAAACTTTTTTCAGTTTAGTGGCTTTACACTTAGCATAATTACATATTATAATAACAGGTTTTAAGACAAGTTTCCATAAAAATCTTAATGGTGCAGTAATAAGTTTGACGAATTTTTTAATTACAGAATCTAAAAACGAAAAAACCTTTATCAATATAGTTCTAAAAATCCTGCCTATAATCTTTTCGTATAAAAAAAAACCGACTATAAAACCTATAAAAACATATGCTCTCAAGTCTCCGAAGTTACTTGAAAAAATAATATGTATCACAATAAAAAACGAGATAATCAAAAACAATATATCCCATATGGACGTAATCAAACCTTTTTTTCTTTTCGTTCCCCTTGCGATTCGATATATCTCATATAAAACACCGATTAAAAAACCGCCATAAAGCGTAATAGAAAACATAAAAATTTGGTATTGAACCGTTTCCATATAGTAACCTCTTATTTAAATATACTTTTGAAAAAGCCTTTTTCTCTTTTATGCACGGCTTTATCAGTATATGTACAAGAAAAAATAAAACCTTGTATAACTATATTTCCCGCATTTACATCGAGGCTGACTATATGGAGGTCGTCGCCTTTTATAACTAAATCTCCCAATTCGGTGCTTATTATAACTGTATTATCATTAAAACTCCCTA
>CAZMPR010000211.1:0-807 GCA_964568265.1 uncultured Clostridiaceae bacterium
TTATCCTAACCTTTCTTCTCTCACATGTCCTTTATCCATATTAATAACAATGGAATTTTTCTCACCGTTTATAAGATGGGTAGCATGGGTAGTGATAATTACCCCGGTTTTTTCGCTTTTAAAAGAGGCCAAAAGCTTTAAGATATTCAGTGCATTATCCTTGTCCAAATTACCTGTAGGCTCATCAGCCAGTATTAAAGCCGGTTTCCTCGCCACCGCTCTTGCTATGGCAACCCTTTGCCGTTCTCCGAAAGACAGATTCTCCACTAAAGAATATTTCTTGTTGCCCAGTCCCACTCTGTCCAATGCATTATTGGCATTTTCCTTCAATTGGTTTGGAGAAAAGTCCAAAAACCTCATGCCGAGCATAGTGTTTTCCATTGCGGTTCTTCCGTCTATAAGTCTGAATTCCTGAAAGACGGGACCTATCATTTTTCTGATATTTCTGATTCCGGCTGTTTGACCTTTAATTATTGATTGTTCAAGTACCTTTAAAAAGCCCTTCGTTGGATATTCAATACCCAAAATCAGCTTTAAAAGAGTGGTCTTCCCTGAACCGCTTGGCCCTATAATATATACTATTTCATTTTTACTCATTTTCAGATTTACATCATGTAAAGCTTCCGTCCCATCGCCATAGTTGAAAAACAATCCTGACGCCTCAATCATCAATAAATCCTCCCCAAAAATTTCAAAGTTGATGTTAACTCTAAATAACCTTCCTTTATCTCTATCGAATCCAACTTATTGCCGCCCAGTATAGGCTTAAGGTTCAGGACTAAGCTGTTTTCGTTAAACAATTCCGAA
>CAZMPR010000211.1:837-3042 GCA_964568265.1 uncultured Clostridiaceae bacterium
CTATCCAAAGGAAACCCGTAAAAATCACCGTTTTCCACCTTAAATTCCAAAGTGTTACCTTCTATTATAACAAGCCGACCCCTTAAAACAGTATTGTTATCCGGCAATTCCAATGCCATCTCACCGGGAGTAAACTTAAAAAACATTTTAGACAGTTTGGGTTGTTTCTTTAATATATCGTTAAAAACACCTTCTTCTATGGTGCCTTTAATTTTTAAAAGCGAGAAGCTTAGCTTTACTGCATCCAAAGGCAGTTCTTCTTCGGATATTATTCTGGAAAGCTCCTTGATGGTATCAGCCACAGTCTTGCCTACTTCATCCCAGGCTTTTTCCAAAACAGCCAAATGCTCTTGATAATACTCCCTTTCATCATGCAATGAACCAAGATATTTTTCCATATCATCCTTAAAACGTAGCTTTTCCGATAAAGCTTCCTCTAAATCTGCTTGCTTTTCCTCAAGTTTTACAATATTGCCATCCAATTCTTCTTTCGCATTTAACAGGCTTTTTTTATTTTCTTCAATTAAGTTTAACAATTTCCCCGTGTTTTTAGTTATATCTTGTAAAGTATTTATTCTTCTCAAAAGCGTAACTAAACTATCTGAGCCTAGAATTATTTCCAAATAGGAACCGGGGCCCATTCTCTGATAGCTCTTTAATACCTGTTTTAAGCCCTCTTTATTGTTTTCAAAAGCTTTCTCTTCCCCGGCTATCGCCATTTTGACTTTTTCAATTTCATTATCCAAACCTTTTATATCGTTCGCTAATCTTTTTTCTTCTTTTTCTATGCCTTCTATTTCTTGAGCAAGGATAAACAATTCTGAAAGAACCTCTTTTTCCTCGTCCGTAATTCCGATAAGCTTCTCATGAATTTCTGAAAGGGGTTGTCCCAATGCCGGGATAGATATAAACGAAAAGATAATGATGGCAATGAAAATAAAGCGGACAGATTTAGTTTTTACTATCTTATACATATAGGGCCTCCCATACTCTATCAATAAGGACTTTCATTTTAGTCCTCAAAAAATCGCCATATGTATCGAGTACATAATTTATCCTACATTGATATATCTTCTTTTATTTTACCTTTTTTAAATATGCTGTTAACATCAATTTCAGCAATAATCACACCGGATAGAAGTATAAAAGCCCCCAAGTAGCCTTTTGGAGGGAGTATTTCTTTTAAAAAAACAAAAGCGAACACTGCTGAAAAAACAGGCTCCAATGATAGTATAAGTCCTGTATGAGTAGCAGTGGTGTGCTGTTGCGCCATTGTTTGGACAATATATCCTACCGCAGTGCATAGAATACTTAAAAGTAAAACGGAAGTCCAGGATATGCCTGAAACAGGAAGTTTAAAACTCTCCAACGCCAAAGACGAAGCCAAACTGAATATACCGGCAAACCCCAGTTGAAGAACACCCAGGGCAATTGGCTCAACCTCTTTTGTATAAATCTCCACTACTATTACATGTATAGAACAGAGCAATGCACATCCTATACAGAGCAAATCACCGAAGTTTATCTTAAATTTGGCATCCAAAGACAATAGGGCTATACCGATAAAAGCTAATATAACACCGATAATAACCTTTTTTTCTATTTTACGTTTTAAAAATACGAAGGAAATAATAGGTATCAAAATTACAGATAAACTGATTAAAAACCCTGCATTGGATGCTGTAGTATATCCCAATCCGAAAGCCATTGCAATAAACATACCGAATAATAATATTCCAAGTATCAAAGCATATTTTACTGTCTTTAAATCAGATTTCAGCAGCTGCTTATAAAAAACCGATGCTGAAATAAAAAAACCAATTATAAAGCGAAGGGCAGTGAGGTTCAACGGCTCCAAGTCTCCCAAGCCAACTTTTGTAAGCATATATGAGGCTCCCCAAATAATGGTTATCCCAAGAAGCATTAAATCCGCCTTAAGTTGCTTGCTCATAATCAAACCCCCTATATATTTATAATTATTTTTGATGAATTTTGCATTGCAACAGTAAACAAAATATCATTATTAAATAATACATATTTATTCTCTGCTTTTTATATGATTATAGCATATTATCAGTAAATAACAGCCTAATTCTTTGAATATTAGCTAAATGATGATATCAGATAATTACTGTCAGACATAACCATGGGTTAAATTAAAAAAGCTGCCATCGCAGCCTTTTTAATTTATTTCTACTCGCTTTG
>CAZMPR010000212.1:0-3041 GCA_964568265.1 uncultured Clostridiaceae bacterium
GAAATAATAGCACTGAACGAAGCCTCGGGTCTGCATGATGTTAAGGTCAGTCCGGATACTTTTTTTGTATTAGAAAGAGGGCTATACTATTCCAATTTAACCGATGGGAAGTTTGATATTACTGTAGGCCCCATTGTTAAGCTTTGGAATATCGGTACGGAAAATGCTGCTGTGCCGAGCCAACAGGATTTGAATAAAGCGTTGGAACTGATTGATTATAATAAATTATATCTAAAAAATGATAATTTTGAAGCATTTTTAGACATGGAAGGTATGAAGGTAGATTTAGGAGCAATTGCAAAAGGTTATGCCGCCGATGAGGTTGGGGATATACTTAAAAAAAGAGGAATTAAAAATGCAATTATCAATTTAGGCGGAAACATTTTGGCTATAGGAGATAATAAAGGCGAACCATTTAAAATAGGTATCCAAAACCCATTTAATCACAGAGGGGATTATCTGGGTATACTCAATGTAAAAGACAAAACCGTTGTTACTTCTGGTATATATGAAAAGAATTTTGAATATGAGGGCGTAGCATATCATCATATATTGGATCCTGAAACCGGTTATCCTGTAGATAACAATCTGGCGGGCGTTTCGATTATAACAAGTAAATCCATTGACGGTGACGGGCTTTCCACTTCGGCTTTTTTACTTGGTTTGGAAAAAGGAATGGAGTTAATAGACAACATTCCCGATACGGAAGCAATCTTTATTACAAAGGATAAAAAAATCTATCTTACCGAGGGTGTAAGAAACAACTTTTTGCTAACAAATCAGGAGTACCAAGTAAAAAAATAAAGTATATCAATTCTTTGATAGGCATTTATGGATACTACCTTTCTGACATTTCATTTGATGGTACCCATACTATGATGTTCGCCGAAAGTCTTAACCTTTTGGTTTAAATATCAAAGAAGCCATAAAACCAAAAATAATTGCAGAAGATATGCCTGAACTTGTTAACTCAAAAATACCTGTGAGTATTCCTATAGGTCCGTTAGTTTCTAATTCCATAAATGCCCCTTTTAATAACGAATTCCCGAAACTGCTGATAGGGACAGTCGCCCCGGCGCCTGCAAACTTTATTAAAGGTTCATAGATGCCCAAACCACCTAATACGGCTCCTGCAACTACAAGGGTGCTCATGGTGTGAGCCGGTGTGAGCGCAAACACATCCATCATAATTTGCCCTATGACACATATTAAACCACCTACTATAAAAGCCCAGATAATTTTATCCAAGTTTTCACCCCTTATCTTATGATAAATTTATAAAACAGTATAGTACTACAAGACTTTACATTTCAATCGCCACGCCGTGAGCAATACCGGGTATGGATTCTTTTTGCTGATAAGATAAAGGTGAATGTAAAGCTCCGGTTGCCACTACAAAGATTTTCTTTATTTCTCCTCTGTTCATCCTGTTTAATAAATGGCCGTAAGTGATGATTGCCGAACAGGCACAACCGCTTCCGCCGACCTGCACCTTTGGATTATCTCCATAAATCAATATGCCGCAATCGGTAAAAATATCATCCGGTATATCCATCCCTTTGTCTTTCAATATATCTTTACATATTTGATGCCCAACTCTGCCTAAATCACCCGTAGCAATGATGTCATAATATTTCGGCCCTATTCCCATATCTCTGAAGTGTGCCAGTATAGTATCGGCTGCGGCAGGTGCCATTGCCGAACCCATATTAAATGGGTCGCTTACACCCATATCCACAATTTTACCTACTGTTATTGATGAAATCTTTGGTCCCTGAACATTCTTTGCCAATATGCAAGCACCGGCGCCGGTAACTGTCCACTGGGCTGTCGGAGGTTTCTGTGCCCCGTATTCCGTCGGATACCTGAATTGTTTTTCAGCCGAAGCATTATGGCTTGAAGTTCCCACCAACACATAGGGAATATCATTCCCTTCCATAATCAAAGATGCTAGTGCCATGCTGCCCATTGAACTTGAGCACGCGCCGTATATGCCAAAGTATGGTGTTCCCACAGTTCTTGCCGCAAAGCTGCTTGATATAATTTGATTTAGTAAATCCCCGGCTATAAACATTCCGATTTCTTCTTTTTGTATGCCGGCTTTTTCTATCGCTTTTAATGCAGCCTCTTCCATCATGACTCTGTCTGCCTTTTCGAAGCTGTCCTGGTTTAACCATATATCATCATGTAAAATATCGATATCACCGGCAAAAGGACCTTTTCCTTCAAAAGGACCGCCAACCGTAGCAGCTGATAATATCCTTATATCGGAGTTTATGATAAAACTCTGTCCTCCTTTTACCAATTTACACCCCTCCAATAAGACTGATTATTAATTTCACTATTGCAACAATAAAAGCTGAAAAAACACCGAATACTATAACCGGCCCGCTTATCTTGAACATGTTTCCGCCAACACCCAAAACATAACCTTCACTCTTGTGTTCAATTGCAGCAGATGCCATAGTATTTGCAAAACCTGTTATCGGAACAGCTGTACCTGCGCCTGCCCATTGTGCTATATGATCATAAACACCAAAACCCGTCAGTAAAACCGATATAATTATTAATGTGGCTGATGTGGGGCTTCCCGCCGTTTCTTCAGTAAAACCAAACTGTTTTATGAAGAAAGTTTGGATTAATTGACCGAAAACGCAAATAAATCCACCGATTATAAAAGCCTTAATGCAGTTTTTAAATACAGGCCTTTTGGGTTCTCTTTTCTTTGAATAGTTTTTATAGTCTTTTTGAGCCTTTGTCAGTTTTTTCCCCACCGATTCACATCCTTTTCTGTTTTTCTAAGTCTATTATTTGCATCAGTACCAAAAATATTAGCTTTAATCTATTTAAAGATTCTTCAGCAGCAATAATACACTTCCAACTTTCCGCTTTATGCTTTCCGCTTTCAGCTAATAAGCAATCCTAATTAGATGGAACTTGATTCTTGGTCCCTGCCATCCCAAATCAAAGGGGACATGATAACGCTCCACTGTGTGGGAGTTAATCATCGGATAACCTTTTGAATCTATAGCGGTGATTAT
>CAZMPR010000213.1:0-3014 GCA_964568265.1 uncultured Clostridiaceae bacterium
TGCCTGTATATAGTATTATCATTTAAATTTATTCATTCTTTAAGAGTTTTAATTCAAATTGAGTATGGATTAAATAAAATAAATCTATATGTATTTACTTGCATAGAGTTGCTTTTTTTGTAAGCAACTCTTTTTTGCCGAAGGATAGTTGGTTCATTTCTGCAAGGCCTTGGTACAGGCCATGTGATTAATGTCGTAATAAGGCGAAACTTACCTATAAAAGGGATTAAAAAGTAATACATTAAAAGTTTATAGCGACGAAAAATTATGCATATTTTCTGAAAATTTCCATTTAAAAAGAAGGATATATTTAATTTATGGCGAATAGTTTATTTATTCAACATTTATTGACCGTGCATTTGGGCAGGAAGGTGGTGAGCAGAAATGAATATTACTGATGTAAGAATCAGAAAAATCAATGCAGAAGGTAAAATGAAAGCAGTAGTTTCAGTAACTTTCGATAACGAGTTTGTAGTACATGATATTAAAGTTATAGAAGGACAGGAGAATCTTTTTATAGCTATGCCAAGCAGAAAAACACCGGATGGAGAGTTTAAAGATATAGCTCATCCTATTAACTCTCCTACCAGAGAACGGATTCAGACAGCAATTTTAGCAGAATACGAAAAAGTTAAAGATGTAGAATAATTCTAAGTTTTAAGTCCTTTTCCATCGGGGAGGGGACTTTTTACATTGAATTTAAGGTATCATATTGCCCCTGAATAGAATATATATATTAGTGGTATTAAATTTCAGGAGGTAATGTAGTGAAGGAAATTGAATATATGGATGAAGAATTGGACGAGATGGATATGAAAATGTTGAGCTGTCCCATGATGAATTGTCCATTATTGCAATGGGCTTTAGCTAATTGTCCGATGATGCAAATGATGCCTGCAAATATTATGGACATAGAAGGAATGACCATGATGCCTATGCAAGGTATGCCTATGGCACCGATGCAAGGTGTGCCTATGAAACCTATGGGTGAAATTCCATTGCAGGATATGCCGCAAATGAATGTCAAGCCGATGCAAGGGATGCCGTCTATGTATACCACGGTACCGATTCAAGGTGAATCCGTAAAAAAGCAGGGAATGCCCCCTGTGCAAAAGTGTCAGGATATGAAACATTTGGATTGCAGAGAAGAATGGGATGTTAAAGATTGGTACGATGATGATGAAAGAATTTTCAGTGCCGGAGAATAATCTCCGGTATTTTTTTGCTAAAAAGTATAATTTATAATGTTATAGGGCATGTAAGAAAGAGGAATTGCATATTTAAACAGGTAAAAAAAGTTGAGACACAACCTTTTTTATAAAAACAAGATATGATAAAATATAGTAGGCAGGCGAATGGTCATTCTTATTTTGTATTTAGAGGTGGTATTTTGAGCAATATAACCGAATTGCAGGGAATAATATTGGCAGCCGGCGAAGGGAAAAGAATGTTTTCCAAAAAACCTAAAGTGCTGCATGAGGTATGCGGAATCGCTATGGCAGAACATATAATAAACGCTGCAGCGGCAGCAGGTGTGGATGAGTTGATTGTCGTTGTGGGGCACAAGGGAGATGAGGTGGAAAGAAGTTTTCCGGGTGTTAAATTCGCATACCAAAGAGAGCAATTAGGCACAGGCCATGCACTTATGCAAGCTTTTGAATACATAAAAGATAAAACTGTTTTCGTATTATGCGGGGATACGCCGCTCCTAAAGGCGGAAACATTAAAGGACATGCTTGAATTTCATATAAAGAACGGTAATCATGCAACGGTATTGACGGCCAAATTGGAGAATCCTTTTAGCTACGGCAGGATTATTAGAGACAAAGGTAATCGGGTGATTGAAATTATTGAGGAAAGAGATGCCGATTCAAGTCAAAAGGAGATTTCGGAAATAAATTCAGGCATTTATTTATTTGAAGGAAGCAATTTAAAAAAGTTTTTAAAGCAATTGAACAATGATAACGACCAAGGAGAATACTATTTAACGGATATAATAAAAATCTATAACAGTAATAGCTTAAAAGTAGGAGCTTTTTTAATCGATGATTCCGACGAAGTGATGGGTGTTAATAACAGGCTGCAGCTTTCTTTAGCGGAATCTTTGATGAGAAAGAGAATAAATGAAAAGCATATGTTAAAAGGAGTTACTATTGTTGATCCTATAAATACTTATATAGATTTATCAGTTAAAATAGAAAAGGATGTTACTATACTGCCCGGTTGCGTTATAAAAGGGAATACTTTTATTGAGGAGGATGCGGTTATAGGGCCTAACAGCCAAATTTCGGACAGCCGTATTGGCAAAGGTGTGAAAGTAAAAAGCTCTGTTGTGATTGACAGCAGGGTAGGCGACGGAACTTCGATAGGACCATTTTCTTATTTACGGCCGGGTAATGTCATAGGCAGAAATGTCAGAATAGGAGATTTTGTCGAGATGAAAAATTCCAATTTTGGCGATAATTCTAAGGCTTCTCATCTTTCTTATATAGGAGACGGCGACATAGGAGAAAATGTCAATATAGGATGCGGTGTGGTTTTTGTCAATTACGATGGGAAGGCAAAGCACAGGACAGTAGTAGAGGATTACAGCTTTATCGGTTGTAATGTTAATCTAATTGCTCCGGTCACAGTAAGCAAAAATGCATATATTGCTGCCGGCACCACTGTTACCAAGGATGTGCCAGAGGCAAACTTGGCTGTGGGAAGAGCGAAACAGGAGAATAAAGAAGGTTGGGTCGAGAGAAAAGGCTTATTAAAATAAACATAATTTTAGGGGGTTATAATGAATGTTAACACATGATGAATGCATTAAAGTATTTCACTGTAGTGCAAATAAAAACTTAGCCAAAAATATTGCCGATATTTTAGGTATCCCGGTAGGAGATTCCCAGGTAGGCTCCTTCAGCAACGGTGAGATTTCGGTTAATATTAATGAATCAGTGAGAGGAATGGATGTATTCGTTATTCAATCTACGAGTGCGCCTGTGAACAGGAATTTGATGGAGCTTTTG
>CAZMPR010000214.1:0-3010 GCA_964568265.1 uncultured Clostridiaceae bacterium
AAAGTAAATCCCTTGTTTCTTCTTCGTTAGGTTTTGTATCAGTAACATATTTTATGTCCTTATCATTAAAATCTTTATAATCGGAATCTTGCACCAGTAATCCGCCAAATACTTTTTTGAGTTCAGTATTTTCAGAAGGTCTAAAAGATATTTCATCTAACTTTAGAACTCTTAAATTCTTTTTTTCTTTCAATATAATTAATGCCTCATCAGTATAATCGGGAGCGATTACTATTTCTAAAAATATTTTAGACATTTCGGCAGCGGCTTTGGCTTCAACTTTTCTGTTTACCGCCACTATACCTCCAAATATAGATACGGGGTCTCCTTCATAAGCCTTTATGTAAGCTTCATATATATCCTTACCTAAAGCTACGCCACAAGGGTTTGCATGCTTTACTGCCACGCATGCCGGTTCGGCGAATTCCTTTAACAGTTCCAACGCACCGTTGGCATCATTTATGTTATTAAATGACAGTTCTTTGCCGTTTAACTGCACTGCATTGTGCAAAGCTCCTTTAGACTTGCATACATCTTTATAAAAAGCCGCTTCTTGGTGAGGATTTTCTCCATATCTTAAATCCTGCACCTTTTCATATGTAAAAGTTAATAAATCCGGATATTTGGGTAAACCCGCTTTTTGCAATAAATAGTTTGCAATCAGAGTATCATAATGAGCAGTATGAGAAAACACCTTTGCAGCCAGTTCAAATTTTGTTTTTACCGAAACGTCTCCATTGTCTCCCAATTCTGATATGACCCTTTCATAATCAGCCGGATCTGTAATAACTGTTACATATTTGCTGTTTTTAGCCGCTGCCCGCAGCATTGACGGACCACCTATATCTATGTTCTCTATTGCCTCTTCCAATGTACAATTTTCCTTTTCTATGGTTTTTTTAAAAGGATAGAGATTGACTACAACCATGTCTATGGGTTCTATCTCCAATTCTTTCAACGTGTTCATATGTAAATCATTATCTCTGATCGCCAATAAGCCTCCGTGAATTTTGGGATGGAGAGTCTTTACCCTTCCGTCAAGGCATTCGGGAAAGTTGGTTATATCTGATATAGGGATAATATCTATTCCTGATTCAGCTAATACCTTGGCAGTACCGCCGGTGGAAATTATATCTATACCAAAGCCATCCAGTTTCTTTGCAAAATCTACAATTCCCGTTTTGTCGGAAACGCTTATAAGTGCTCTTTTTATCATATTTTCACTTTCCTTTCGTAAAATCTTTGATATCTATATTGAAGATAAAGTCATCTGATCCTACATTATTAGAAAACAGCTATCCAATTATCATAAAACAGATCGCTAAGGCAGTTTCCTACGGTCAAGATCCTTCGGCAACGCCTCAGGATGACACACGCCTCTACATTACGCCCACCATTTTTCTACTTTCAACTTTAATCCTTTAGCTTTATGCTTTTCGCTTTATTTCAACTTTTCTACCATCTATTGTTAGTTTGCCTTCACAATATAATCTCACCGCTTCCGGCAATATTTTATGCTCGACTTTTAAAACCCTGGCTGCCAATGTATCAACAGTATCATCTTCCGACACCGTTACTGCTTCCTGCAATATAACCGGACCCGCATCAGCCTTTTCATCGACAAAGTGCACTGTGGCTCCGGAAATCTTTACGCCGTAATCCAGTACCGCTTTGTGTACCTTTTCGCCGTAATAGCCGTCCCCGCAAAAAGCAGGGATAAGCGCCGGGTGAACATTTATTATTCTATTTTTAAATCTTTCAACAAATCCTTGAGATAAAATTGTTAGAAAACCCGCCAAAACGATAAGCTCCACTTTATACTCTTCAAGCTTATCCATAAGAATGTTAAAAAACTCATCTTTGTTTTTATAGTCTTTTCTGTTAATTGTTATGCCGGCAATTCCGTGTTTTTCTGCTCTTTCTAAACCAAATGCACCCTCTCTGTCCGATATCACAACAACGATTTCTCCATTTATATGTCCATTTTCTATGGCATCTATGATAGCCTGCAAATTGGTGCCTCCGCCGGATATTAGAACACCTATCTTTACTTTTTGCAAAGCACCAGACCTCCCTCACCGGCTATTATATCTCCTATTATATACGCTTTTTCGCCCATGTTTTCTAAAGCATCTAATATACTCCGGGCATCTATTTTATCAACAATTAAAGCAAGCCCTATTCCCATATTAAACGTATTAAAAAGCACCTGTTCATCAAGACCACCTAACTCTTCCATCAGCTTAAATATAGGCAATACAGGCCAACTGTCCAATTCTATTCTTCCCTTCAATCCTTGAGGGATTGTCCTCGGGATGTTTTCAAGAAAACCACCGCCGGTTATATGAGCTATGCCTTTTATCTCATACTGTTTTAGCAGTTTCAATATAGTTTTTACATAGATACGTGTCGGAGTTAAAAGTTCTTCTCCCAATGTTTTTGAAAGTTCAGGGAAAGTTGAACCTGTTTTATAATCATTTACTTCGAAAAAAAGTTTTCTGACAAGGGAGTATCCATTACTATGTATTCCGCTTGAAGGTAAACCGATTATAATATCCCCTTCCTTCACTTTTTCCCCATTTATTACTTTTTCCTTATCAACTATTCCCACAGCAAATCCTGCCAGATCATATTCTTCATCTTTGTAAAATCCCGGCATCTCAGCCGTTTCCCCGCCTATTAGTGCACATTCGGCTTCCAAGCACCCGTCACAGATGCCTTTTACTATATTAGCAGCTTTTTTCGGATTTAGTCTGCCGGTGCCCATATAGTCCAGGAAAAACAAAGGTTTGGCTCCGTGGCATACTATATCGTTAACACACATAGCCACACAATCCATGCCTATGGTATCGTGCTTATCCATCATAAACGCTATTTGCAGCTTTGTACCCACGCCGTCAGTACCGGATATTAATAACGGTTCTTTATAATCCGATAAATCCGGTTTAAAAAAACCGCCAAAGCTTCCCAAATCCCCCAAAACTCCGGGTATATGAGTTTTTTTCACATG
>CAZMPR010000215.1:0-2992 GCA_964568265.1 uncultured Clostridiaceae bacterium
TTGAAAAAAAATTATGATGTGAAAACCGACAGATTTGATATACATGTGAATTGCATAGGCGGGGGCAAAGTAGATGGGCCCTCCGCAGGTGCTGCGATAACATGCCTACTGTACTCCGCCGTTGCCGGTATTCCCTTTAGGACAGATACCTGCATTACCGGGGAAATCTCCATAAGCGGCGGTATAAAAGCCGTAGGTGGTGTTAGGGAAAAGGTTATTGCCGCCGTAAGAAAAGGATTTAACTACATGATAATACCTATGGATAATAAAACGGATGTAGTCGGTTTGGAGGGGATAGAAATAATTACTGTAGAACACATACAGGAAATTATAGAGTTCCTTTCGATGAATACGATGAAATCGTAGAGGTGATTAGAAATGAGCGATATAATTCAAAGAATACCGCCTAACAGTATGGAAGCGGAACAATCTGTATTGGGAGCTATGCTTTTGGATAAAGAAGCCATATCCGTTGCAGCAGAGATTCTAAAGGATGGGGACTTCTATAGGGAAGTCCATAATGAAATCTTTATGGCTATCGTTGATATTTATAATGCCGGTGAGCCTGTGGATTTGATAACCTTGACGGATAGGCTGAAAAGCAGGAAGACTATAGAAGCCGTGGGTGGTATTACCTACCTTACACAGCTTATGAATATAGTTCCCACAGCTCATAATATAGAGTACTATGCAAGAATAGTATTGGAAAAATCAACACTTAGAAAGCTTATTAAATCGTCAAACGAAATTATTTCAAAATGCTTTGACAGCGGCTCAGATACGGCAGCCATAGTTGACGATGCGGAAAAAGGGATTTTTAATATTTCCTTAAGTCGCTCAACCCAAGGGTTCATACCTATAAAAAAGATATTGACCTCAAACTTTGACAAAATAGAAGAATTATATTTAAACAAAGGAAAAATCACCGGGATACCTACCGGTTTTTCAGATTTGGACTCAAAACTTTCAGGATTACAAAACTCCGATTTAGTATTGATAGCTTCAAGACCCTCCATGGGTAAATCATCATTGATGATGAATATAGTTCAAAATGCATCCGTAAATGAGAAATATACTACGGCAATATTCAGTTTGGAAATGTCAAAAGAACAGCTTTCGCAGAGACTGCTTTGCTCGGAGGCTTTAATAGATGCACACCGCCTCAGAACAGGGGATATTACGGAGGATGAATGGATAAAGCTTGCCAGAGCTATGGGGTCACTTTCCGATAAGCCTATTTTTATTGACGATACACCCGCCATATCCGTTACGGAAATGCGCGCTAAATGTAGAAGATTGAAAATTGAGCACGGTCTTGGATTGGTGTTGGTGGATTATTTGCAACTAATGCAAAGCACCGGCAAATACGATAGCAGACAGCAGGAGATTTCAAATATATCCAGGTCCTTGAAAGCCTTGGCAAAAGAGTTGGATGTACCGGTGGTGGCGTTATCCCAGTTAAGCCGTGCCCCGGAGATGCGAGCTGATCATCGCCCGGTTCTTTCGGACCTGAGGGAGTCCGGAGCTATAGAACAAGACGCTGATGTTGTAATGTTCTTATACAGAGATGAATATTACAATCCGGATACTGATAAAAAGAATATTGGAGAAATTATTATTGCAAAACAACGTAACGGCCCCACCGGTGTCATAGAATTAGTATGGTTAGGTCAATTTACCAAATTCGCCGATAAATCGAAATTTGTCTAAATGCAAATATCATACCAAAAAAAGTTACCCACAGATATTATGTAATTAGTGGATAACTTTTGTAGACAAAAAGTACAATCTCTTTAACCTTCGAAATATCAATATGAATAACAAAAATCCGAACATATGTGCATATCTCTGTGGATAATGTGGATAATGTGGATTACATTTTGTCAAAAGATGAAAGCCTTCAGATATCGAATATTGGCGAAATGCAAAAATATTGTCAGGTTTACATAATAAATGTAGAAAATTTTTATAAAACTATAGTTTTTGTGGATAAGTTACGTATTAATTAATTTGACGTAATAAAATGTTTCTGATAATATATCTAAGGTTCGAAAACTTCAGTCTGAAATTTCAGATTGCTAAAAATAGTTTTAAAAAGGTTGATAAATATGAAAAATAAATATGACATTATCATAATAGGTGCGGGGCCCGCAGGTATTTTTACGGCAATTGAGCTTGTGAAAAACAAAAGTAATTATGATATTTTGATTATCGATAAGGGTAAAACTCTGTCGAAAAGAAGCTGTCCGTCTCGTGTAACCGGTAAATGTGCCGGATGCGAGCCCTGTTCAATAACTTTTGGATGGTCCGGAGCAGGCGCTTTCAGTGATGGTAAATTATCTTTGAGCCCGGAAGTCGGGGGAAATATCTTGGAATACATGAGTGAAACAAAAGCGAAAGAACTTATAAAATACGCCGACTCCGTATATTTAAGTTTCGGTGCCCAAAGTGAAATACACGGTTTAAATGGTAAGGCAATTGAAGATATTAAATATGAAGCTTCAAAACATAATATAAAGCTTGTGCCTTGTCCCGTTAGACACTTGGGGACAGAAAAGGCATATCTGGTGCTTCAGGGCATGTATGACTATCTGGTCAATGAAAAAAGGATAGAATTTTCCGAACTAACTACAGCTGTTGACATATTGACGAAAGATTATAAGGTTCAGGGTGTTACTATTAAGGATGAAACCGGAGAAGAAAAAACACTGTATGCTGATTATGTAATAGCGGCACCCGGCAGAGGCGGAGCTGAATGGTTATCGGAACAAACCACAAAACATAATATAAAGACAAACAATAACGCTGTGGATATCGGTGTGCGGGTAGAAGTTCCCAACAGCATTATGGACCATTTGACAAAAGATTTATATGAGGCAAAACTGGTGTATTTTTCAGATACATTTGATAATAAAGTAAGAACATTTTGCATGAATCCCGGCGGAGTGGTATCCCAGGAAAACTACGAAGGCGGATTGGCATTAGTAAACGG
>CAZMPR010000216.1:0-2988 GCA_964568265.1 uncultured Clostridiaceae bacterium
TCCAAGGTTGCGGCATTACCATACGATGTGATAAACAGCAAAGAAGCAAAGAGGAGCGCGGAGAACAACCCTTATTCCTTTCTCCATGTGGATAAGGCTGAAATTGATTTGCCTCCTATGATAAACGTTTATGATGAAAGGGTATATAAAAGGGCAAGGAAAAATTTGAAGACTATGATGGATACAGGTGTTTTAATAAAAGATAAAAAAGATTGTTTATACATCTACAGACTGACTATGGGTCCTCATGTGCAAATAGGTTTAGTAGTTTGTGTTTCCATAGAGGATTATATAAATAATATTGTAAAAAAACATGAGGAAACAAGAAAGGATAAAGAACAGGACAGAATAAACCATGTAAAATACTGCAATGCAAATACGGGACCTATATTTATGACCTATAAAGGGAAAGAAAGCATTGATAATGTTGTGGATATGTGGATAAACAAACACAGTCCCGTTTATGATTTTATTGCGGATGATGAAATAAGACATGCAGCTTGGATTATAGATGATGATGCGGTGATTGGTGAATTGACAGAAGATTTTAAAGCCGTAGACAGCCTATATATTGCCGACGGGCATCATAGGGCTGTCTCTGCGGTGGAAGTGGGAAAGATTAAGAGAGAAGAGAATCCGCAATATAGAGGAGATGAGGAATTTAACTACTTTCTCAGTGTTCTTTTTCCTCATAATAATTTAAAAATATTGGATTATAACAGAGTGGTAAAAGATTTATGCGGATACGATTATAAAGATTTTCTGAGAAAGATAGGATATAAATTCATTATTGAGGAATACAATGGGGAGGGCGGTTACAAACCTGAAAGCAAGCACTGCTTTGGTATGTATTTGAATCATAAGTGGTATAAGCTTATAGCCAAAGAGGGCACCTTTGATCCTGATGATTCTATAGGAAGCTTAGATGTATCTATTTTGCAAAACAATCTTTTAGAGCCTGTATTGAAAATAAAAGATCCAAAAATTGATACAAGAATAGATTTTGTAGGAGGCATAAGGGGTCTCGCTGAGTTGGAAAGAAGGGTAAATGAAGGTATGGCGGTAGCTTTTTCAATGTATCCCACAACAATAGAGGAAATAATGAGCATAGCCGATGAGAATAATACCATGCCGCCGAAATCAACTTGGTTTGAGCCAAAGCTGAGGAGCGGACTTTTTATCCATGAACTTGATTAAGAAAGCAATTGCAACTAAAAATCTATATTGATTATGGTTATATCTGAAAAGTAACACAAAAGTTATTAAGAATATATGATAAAGGATTGCTTTGATTACACCGGAAGCTTTGATATAATGTATTCGATAAGAGGGTATTAAATTTTGTTTAACTAAAAAGTAAAGGGGAAAGTCATGGATAAAGATAAAAGGATTGCCGTGCTCATAGATGCGGATAACGTATCGGATAAGTATTTGAAATTTATTTTTGATGAGATTTCAAACCACGGGACGCCTACATACAAGAGGATTTATGGAGACTGGACGAAGCCGCAACTGACGTCTTGGAAAAACTTGTTGCTCAACTATTCCATAACACCGATTCAGCAGTACAGCTATACAACAGGCAAAAACGCTACTGATGCCGCACTTATAATTGATGCAATGGATATACTTTATTCACAAAATGTTGATGGGTTTTGCATAGTTTCCAGTGATAGCGATTTTACAAGACTTGCTTCCCGTCTGAGAGAAGCGGGGATGTATGTTTTAGGAATGGGAGAAAAGAAGACTCCCGCGCCATTTATAGCGGCTTGTGAAAAGTTTAAATATCTGGAAGTGCTTGCATCTACTGCAATAAGCTCCGCAAACAACAATAAAGATTATGCGGAAAAGAACAACAAACTGAATGCAAACATGACAAGCTCCGAAGAAATTATCAGTGCCATTAAGACAATAATTACTGAGACATCCGATGAAGATGGTTGGGCCTTCTTGGGAGATGTGGGTAATATGTTGAACAGGAGGTACCCGGACTTTGATACGAGGAATTACGGCTATCCGAAGCTGACACCATTTGTTTCTTCACTAAAGCAGTTTGAGATTCAATCCCGTAAAACGAGTAAAACCAACGTATCCCTTAAATATATTAAGAACAAGGAAAAATAAAAAAATTAATAATATTCACATGGAAGCAATACTAAAAAGTGATAATATTTGACCGCAGCAGTATAATACTATATAATAAGCCTAAGTTATATCCAAGTTATGAAGAGGAACAGTAGAGAATTGAAGCCATAAGAGAGGGAAGCCTAAGGCTGAAAGGTTTCCTTGGTTTGAATCAATCTTGAACCCGCCTCGGAGCATTTGATTAAAGTCAAACGGTCTGCCACCGTTAAAGGCTGAGAGTGGGCATGTAGTTGCATTGCCAATTTGGGTGGTACCGCGAATAAACCTTCGTCCCTTTGTGGAGACGGGGTTTTTTATTTTGTAAAAAGGGAAAATAGATATACAGGAGGAGCGATTTTATGAGTAAAAAAGAACAGGATTTTGTAAAAGAAGTGACACCTATGGAAGAGGATTTTGCCCGATGGTATACGGACATTGTGATAAAAACCGATATGGTAGATTATTCGCCCGTTAAAGGCTGCATGGTAATAAAACCTTATGGCTACGGTGTTTGGGAAGAAATTGTGAGCGCGTTGGATAAAAGACTGAAGGAAACCGGGCATAAAAATGCATACTTCCCGCTGTTAATACCTGAAAGCAATTTGACCAAGGAAGCGGACCACTTTGAAGGATTTGCTCCGGAGGTCCTTTGGGTTACACAAGGAGGCAGTGAAACACTGACGGAAAGACTGTTTATCAGGCCAACGTCAGAAACAATAATACTTCCCATGTACGCAAAATGGGTTCAATCATACAGAGACCTGCCTCTGCTCATTAATCAGTGGTGCAATGTGGTTAGATGGGAGAAAACTACCAGGCCTTTCCTTAGGACAGCGGAATTTTTATGGCAGGAAGGACATACCT
>CAZMPR010000217.1:0-2959 GCA_964568265.1 uncultured Clostridiaceae bacterium
GACAATAGAATACCGCTATATGAACGGAAGTATTAATCCAACCATAATTCAAAAAATCCTGATAAATCCTTTCCGCTGACATCCTCACACACCATGATAAAATCTTCCACATATGCAATTTCAAATTTATACTTTTCTACATAGGTCCTCAGTATCTTATAAAAAGTATCGTCACCCACCATTACCCTCAGCCTATGAAGCAATTGGGCTCCTCTTCCATAAGCTGTGGGTCCGTAGTCACTCCAATCATCAAACTCAGATAAAGATTTTGATAATAATCCATCAATGACATTTGCTGATAAAGCATCCTCTACGCCTTCTTCCACGGATCTAATATAATAATCCCTGCCTGTTTTTTTGCCGTAAATATTTTCTGCGTATAATATTTCCGAATATGCGGCAAATCCTTCATCCAACCATGCTTCATCAATTTGATCATTGCCCACAATCCCGTAAAACCATTGATGGGCCGTCTCATGCACCACCGTGATGATAAGAGGGTCACTGCTATATCCTGATTTATACAACTTATCACTTATATAGACTAACATAGGATATTCCATACCACTGGGAAACACGGTTTCAACTATGGAATAATCCATGTAGGGATACTTCCCGTATAGCTTGTTAAAAGTCTTTATCGCTTTTACTCCGTATTCAAGGGCTTCCTTACCCTTTTCTTCGTCTTCTTTATAAAAATATGATTTTATACTGATGCCGTCTAACTTTTGTTCGATAACATTAAACTTATTGTTGGCTACGAAAGCAAAATCCCTTATGGCTTCTTCCCCAAAATCCCAAGTTATATAACCATCTTCCGCTTCTTTATATGTGTTTTTCCCGGATGCAGCTATGATATAGTCCTCCGGAGCCTTTATACTCACAAAGTAATCTGAAGCATCACTGAAAAAAGGATCTCCGATGGGATAATATTTATCTAAATTCCACCCGTCTTTGTCATCATATACCGCAGCTATCGGATACCAATTCCCTAAATTAAAATGGTTTTCACCGTAACCGAACCTTTCGGAAGCCGGTGGGATATATAGCTTGAAACTTATTTTTATATCTGCTCTGCCACCGGGTTTTATAGGCTTATCCAATTCAACCTTTAAAATAGTATCTCCCTCTCCGGAAAATGAATAATTTAAAAGTTTTTCAGAGCCGCCCTCCAATTTGCTAATTGCAAGAATTTCTGCATAACCCGGCTCGAACCCTCTATTATAAGCATTATCAAAATCACCGAATAAAAACGGAACCGTAGTTTTTTCCTTAAAAGCATTAGAGTATACATGAAAATATAAATCATGCATCTCAATACCGTCATTATTATAATAATCTAATGTTTGGATTGCCGTTAATGTTTTATCCGAGGCATCCAACTCACATTCAATTTTATAAAAGCTTCTTTGGGGTTCTTCTTCTATAACAAAAACTTCTTCGGTTTTATTAATTTTTAAAAAATAATACGAGGGTATTGCCAATATAATAGCTGCGATAATAAGCAGCGCTACCCATTTTCTTTTCAAAAAATCATTCCCTTCTATTATAGAGGAGTTTAGTTTTGCCATTAAACCACTATTTCCCATAACCAATATTAAACCTTCCAAGCCTATTGCATGGAAAGACAAAGGCTTCATTTATTGTTATGATAACAATACAAATGATATACTACAAGCACGGATTTTTTAGTAATTAAGGGGTATTGAGTTAATAACATTTTTAGCGTATAATTTGATTATAAATATAATAATGATTGGCAGAGTAGATGGTTTGCGTAAAGTGTTAGAGGATGGGACGTTGCCTCTAAACGAAAAACTTAGCTTAGTTTGCGTTAAACTTATCGCGTTCGCTGACACATCCGGAATCTTCTTTCTCGATGTGGCAGTTAGGTCATATCATTTTGAAAGGAGATATTTTTATGAAGAAATTAAATGCAAAGGCTATTACCTATTATGCATTATTAATAGCCTTAAACGTCATTCTTACAAGAGTTGGCAGTATCAGGATAGGCGGCGGTGGGGTTGAGTTTGTAAGGATAGGATTTGGCGGATTCCCTGTTGTATTTGCCGGAATAATCTTCGGACCCTTAGCCGGCGGGATAATAGGTGCTATAGGAGATATTGTCGGAATGATCATAAGCCCTATGGGTAATTATCTCCCTCACTTCACTTTGAACGCTGCTTTGGCGGGTATCATCCCCGGGGTCGTTATGATTAAATGCAAGGATAAGAAATGCATGACTTCATTTTGGAAACTGCTCTTGGCTGTTTCTGCAGGGCAGATTATTTCGGGTGTGATACTATGGTCCTACTTTATGAATCTATTATTTGGAACACCGTATGCGGCCATACTTCCTACCAGGATAATCAGCCACTTGGTTAATATCCCTATCTATGTATATATGACTAAGATACTGGTGACAAGGCTTCCCATAGTGATGAAAGAATTTTAATAAAAGCGTTTAACAGGCTTGCAGATTTGCGAGCCTGTTATTTCATCTTCACAAAGCAATTGCCTTGCCTTTTTTCATTGCTTCTTGTTTCTTTTCTTTAGGCATTTTTTCTATTGCATATCTTAATGAGGTCCTTGGCATGATATCTCTTTTATTCAATATATATTTGTATACATCTTCTTCATAGTTTTCGCACAATGATTTAAGCATCCATCCGTATCCTTTTTGTACCAAATCATCGGTGTCCAATAATAGTTTATCTGCAATTTCAAATATATGGTCTTTGAACAGTCCTTTTTTAGCAGGTATAATAAGAGTTACTGCTGCAGCTCGCCTTACCCATCTGTTTTGTGATTTCGTCCATCCCTTTAATCTTTCAATGAATTCCGGAAACATTTCTATGAAAGTCCCGATAGTATGGTTACATAGAGTATCGCAGGATGCCCAATTACTGACATAGCTATTTACCCATTTTTCAAATATTAAAAAATCATTTTCCGAAAA
>CAZMPR010000218.1:0-1559 GCA_964568265.1 uncultured Clostridiaceae bacterium
GAAGAATCGGCAGAGCTGACTAAAAAAATACTTGCATTGCAGACCAGTGATAAATATGTAGGAGGCGATATGGCATGGCCTGCACCGGGCTATACAGCAATATCCTCTTATTTTGGATACAGACCGCATCCGATTTTAAAGAAAAACAAATTACATACCGGTATAGATATTAAAGTTCCCTTGGGGAAAAATGTTGTGGCTGCCAATGACGGTAAAGTTATATTTTCCGGGACCTACGGAGGATACGGTAATGCAGTTATAATAGACCACGGCGGACAAACATCAACATTATATGCCCATAATTCCAAATTATTAGTTAAAGAAGGAGATGTTGTGGCAAGGGGGCAGGTTATATCTCTTTGTGGTAGCACCGGATTGTCCACGGGACCCCATGTTCATTTTGAAGTCAGAATAAACGGTAACCCGGTGGACCCATTACCCTATGTAACTAAAAAGAAATAAATGTCCGGAATGGCGTATAGACGGTTATTGTAAGATGACGAAGCCCTCTTTGAGATTTAAGTCTTGAGAGTGGCTTTTTCTATTGCACATTTTTTGGCATTGATATAAAATGTAAATGCAAATCGTTTGCAATAATAATAATTGAAAGTAGATGAAATAGTGACTGAAGTTGTTCTAAGAGGAAAGGATATATCCTTTAAATACGGAAACAGTGTGGTTTTGGAAAAATGTGATATTGAGATAAATTCCGGTGACTTTTCTGTTATTATAGGTGCTAACGGCTCCGGTAAAAGCACGCTGTTAAAAATCTGTTTAGGACTGATGGTACCACAGGGGGGTAAAGTTGAGCTTTTCGGTATACCCATAAGCGAGTTCAATCAATGGGAAAAGATAGGTTATGTTTCACAGAGAATTGATGCCTTCAACAAAGGCTTTCCCGCAACAGTGGAGGAAGTTGTAAAGGCACCGCTGTATTCTAAATCAGCAATGTTTAAAAGAAACAGAAAAGAAGTGGATTATTTGGCTGATAATGCATTGAATACAGTCGGAATGAAGGGGTTTAATAATAGGCTGATTGGCAAATTATCCGTAGGTCAACAGCAAAGAGTCTTTATTGCCAAGGCACTGGTAAATAACCCGGAAATATTGTTTATGGATGAACCCACAGCGGGGATAGACAATAAGACGGAAAAGGAGTTTTATACTTTACTTAACGAGTTAAATAAAGACAAAGGCATAACAATAATAATGGTAACTCATGATTATACGGATGTAAAATCTATGGTTAATAAAGTTTTTTGTCTGAATGACGGAACAATAACGGAAAAATGCAGTGATATGCCGGTTTAGAAAGGGTGCGGAAAAGTTGATTGAAATTTTACAATACGGTTTTATGCAAAGAGCATTTGTGGCAGGTATTATGGTTGCGATCACCTGTCCTTTAATAGGGATATTCATAGTTTTAAAAAGGCTGTCAATGATAGGCGATACACTATCCCACGCCTCTTTAGCCGGTATAGCTGCAGGTATGCTTCTGGGGTTTTACCCTTTTTGGGGAGCTTTAGTCTTTTCCATAATTGCTGCTTTTGCTATTGAAA
>CAZMPR010000218.1:1659-2939 GCA_964568265.1 uncultured Clostridiaceae bacterium
AAGCTGTTTTATATTGCATTTGATGAAGAAGGTGCACATGTATCCGGTATATCAGCATCATTTTTAAATCTTTATATTACATTGCTTACTTCTTTTACTATAGTCGTATCGATGAGAATAGTAGGAATCTTTATGGTTTCGTCATTGTTGGTTTTGCCTGTGGCAACGGCGATTCAGATAGGAAAAGGCTTTAAGAATTCACTTTTTTTATCTATTATTTTTGCGCTATTTTCAGTAATATTCGGATTAATTCTTTCATATTATTTAGATATTGCATCCGGCGGTGCTATAATTTTACTTTCTGTTTTAATGTTGGTTATTATTTTAATTTATAACATGGCTAAAAAAGTTTAGAAATACCTTAAATGGCGGTGAAAATATGGATGTAAAAAAAGCAATAGAGATATTAAAGGAAAATGGATATAAGTGTACTACTCAAAGAAAAATTATGCTTGAAGTTATATGTGAACAAAACAGACCTTATAAGGCCAATGAAATTTTTAACATGGTTTCGGAAATAACTCCGGGAATAAACTTTTCAACTATATACAGAAATTTAGAGCTGCTGTTGGAATTAGGTATCATAAATAAAATAAGCCTTGATGAAAGCTTTAACTATTACGAAGTATCGACAGGCAAACACAGACATCATATAATCTGCAAAATATGCGGCAACGTAAAGGAAATTGACCTATGTCCTTTTAAGGAAATGGAAAAAAGCAAATTGGAAGAGTTAGGGTTTGAGCCTCAGGATCATAAGTTTGAAATCTATGGTTTATGCAGTAAATGCAAAAATAGGGTAACTGAATAAATGATTCTTAATTTTGGTTAATAAACAGTATTAATGATATAATTATATAATAGAATATTAAAGGAATATAAATATTTTGGCAGTGCAATCTTACGAGGTGAATATATGATTAAAAGGAAACATTTTATCCTTTCTTTGCTTATAACAATTTTGGTTACAGGTATGTTGGTGTTTACATTATCCAATTATATATCTATCACCATCGGTAATAAAGTTGTTGTTACGAAAAGTGATTATCAGGTGCTCCAAGACAGTAAAAAACTTCTCTCGCTAAAAAAATATATAGATAAAAGCTATTTGGAGGCAGTAGACAGCGAGACATTAATGGAGGGAGCCATTAAAGGCTTGTTTGATTCTTTGGATGATCCTTATTCCCTTTATATGAATAAAGAAGAATTTAAGGATTTCAACGAATCTACATCAGGCATTTATGGCGGAATAGGCGTTATTGTAACAGAAAAGGACGGTT
>CAZMPR010000219.1:0-2119 GCA_964568265.1 uncultured Clostridiaceae bacterium
ACATCATCGATTTATCGGAGATAGAAGGTATAATTGTTGACAAACATTCTACAGGCGGGGTCGGGGATAAAATAAGCTTGATTGTCATTCCTCTTGTGGCTTCCTTTGGAATACCCGTTGCCAAAATTTCCGGCAGAGGCTTGGGCCATACCGGCGGGACTATAGATAAATTGGAATCTGTAGAAGGGTTTAAAACTGAGTTGACTAAAGAGAGATTTGTCTCAAATGTGAATAAGTATAAAATGGCTATATCAAGCCAATCCGCAGATATTACACCGGCAGACAGGAAACTGTATGCCCTTAGAGATGTAACCGCTACCGTAGACAGCATACCTCTCATTGCCAGTTCTATAATGAGTAAAAAAATAGCCTCCGGTGCCGGACGAATAGTATTGGATGTCAAACTTGGTTCCGGAGCTTTTATAAAAACCTTAGAGGATGCCCAAAAATTAGCAAGATTGATGGTGGATATAGGTAATGGACTGGGTAGAAAGACTATTGCTGTTATCACTGATATGAATCAACCCTTGGGTTATGAGGTGGGTAATGCAAATGAGATAAAAGAAGCCGTAAAAGTATTGTCCGGCAAAGGAGCCAAAGATGAGACAGTAATCGCCTTGACCATTGCATCTTATATGGCTGTTTTGGGAGGAGCGTTTACCGGTTTTGATAAAGCTTATAGAAATATGCAGAACTTAATCGCCTCGGGAGCAGCACTTAATAAATTCAAAGAGCTAATCAGTATTCAAGGCGGGAATCCGGATTTTATCGATGACTTCAGCCTTTTGCCTCAATCCAAATACAGCAGAGTTATAAAGTCCGTTACGGAGGGTTATATAAGCTCCATTGATGCGGAAAAAATAGGGCTTGCTGCCATGATGCTTGGAGCCGGCCGAAAAACAAAAGAAGATACAATAGATTATGCAGCAGGAATAACATTACTTAAAAAGACCGGAGATAAGGTAGAAAAAAATGAAAGTTTATGTGTCTTGCATACAAACATATTAGAGCCATCCGAAGCTGAATATTTAGCAAAAGAAAGTTATAAAATTGAGAAAGAATTCATTAAAGACATACAATATATTTATGATATTGTTCAATAAAGAATAACAAACTTCCTATTGGGAAATATAAGAATATATTAACCAATAGGAGGAACTTTTTTATGCGTTTAATTAAAATTTTATTGATATGGATTGTTATTCTGACCATGGCCTTTAGCAGCTTTTTATATGCTGACGATAGTTTAGATTTAGAATGCAAATCGGCAATTCTGATGGATTTTTCTACGGGAAAAGTAATTTATGAAATGAATCCCCACGAAAAACTTGAACCTGCAAGTGTTACAAAAATAATGACAATGCTTTTGACCATGGAAGCCTTGGATTCAGGCAAAATTTCTTTGGAAGATAAAGTGGTTATCAGTAAGAATACGAGCAAAATGAAAACCGGCACCCGCCTGATGCTTGAAGAAGGCGAAGTCAGAACGGTAGAAGATTTACTTTACGGTATTGCCGTTGAATCCGGTAATGATGCAAGCATTGCAATGGCCGAATATGTTTCCGGCAGCGAAGCCGATTTTGTAAAGGCAATGAATGATAAAGCGAAAAAACTGGGAATGAACGACACGACCTTTGAAAACCCACATGGTTTACATTCCGAAAATCATAAAACATCTGCTTATGATATTGGGCTTATGTCCAGAGAATTAATTAAGCATGAAAAAATTTTTGACTTTATCTCAAAGTACATGGTAACGGTTTATGTCGGCAGAAAAAATGATGTAAAAAGAGAATTGGTAAATAAGAATAAGATGGTACATTTTTATAAAGACATTGACGGTATCAAGACAGGTTTTACCGAGGAGGCTATGTTTTGTATTTCTATTACAGCAAAAAATAATAATATAAGACTGATAAGCGTTATTATGGGTGCACCCGATACGGGTAAAAGAAATAGAGATGCAAGAAAGCTTATTGATTACGGTTTTGCCAATTATATAAGTCATTCTTTCGGTAAAAAAGGAGAATTGGTAAGCAAGATAAAGGTGAATAAAGGGGACAGTGATTTTATCAATGCGGTTTTTGAGACAAATGTCGATGTGCTGCTAAAAAAGGGA
>CAZMPR010000219.1:2129-2937 GCA_964568265.1 uncultured Clostridiaceae bacterium
GCATTGAAAAAGCAATTGAATTACCGGATTCCATAGCAGCTCCTATTTCTAAAGGACAAAAAATAGGTGAATTAATTGTTAAAAAAGACGGCGAAAAAATAGCTTTTTACAATATAGTCAGTGATGCGGAAGTGGAGAAAGGCAGCTTTATCAATAATATTATAAGAGCAATCAAATACTGGTTTAACTTTATTTACATACGAAAGTAATTAATATAAAAACTCAAATTTATAATCTTACAAACAAGTGTGGGAGAGGAGAAAAATAAAAAAGCAATGAAAATGTCATTGCTTTTTTATTTTTATTTCTTATGTTATAATACAGAACATAAAGCTTAAAAGCTTCGAGAGGATGAGGTCTTTGTTTGGTTTTGACTTTATGGAATTGTTATATAGATTGCCTGCAGTTTTTATAGGGTTCTCTTTTCATGAGTTTGCCCACGGATTGACTGCTTATTATTTGGGGGATGACACAGCAAAAGCCAATGGCCGTTTGACCGTGGATCCGGCAGCACATATTGATCCAATGGGTCTTTTGATGCTTATCATTTTTAGGTTCGGCTGGGCTAAGCCGGTTCCTATCAATCCGAATAATTTTAAAAACAGAAAAAAGGGAATTATATTGGTTTCCTTAGCGGGACCCATGATGAATTTTTTCATTGCAACCATTGTTTTACTTTTATACGGTTTTGTTTATATCAAATTCGGTTTGCAAAATGAGGTTTTTGACAGAATTATACTAAATATTTATTATATCAATATAGGCTTAGGGGTTTTTAATCTGATACCTATTCCGCCTTTAGACGGTT
>CAZMPR010000220.1:0-2911 GCA_964568265.1 uncultured Clostridiaceae bacterium
CGATATTATAGGCAGCTTTTGATTGTTCCAACTGTGCTTTTGCCAATTCAATATTTTCTAAGGAACTTTTCATTTCCGATAATTCATAGTTAGCTTTTGAACTTTCATACTGTTCTTTAACAAGCTCGAGTTGAGATTCCGCCCTGTCATAGTTGAATTTAGATTCTGCACCGGCTTCATATAAAATTTTTACGGTTTCAAAATTTACCTTTGCATCATTATAATTGATTTCAGCCAAAGATAAGGCGGTTTTTAATTGTATCATTTGTTGCTCATATGTACTTCCCGATATCCTTTTTAAATTGATTTCTCCCAATTCAACTGCCACAGCTGCCTGACTAAGTTGAAGTGATGCATCTGTTTTATCTAGTTGAAATAATACCTGCCCTGTTTTCACCCTTTGACCTATCTCAAAATCTATCTTTATAACTTTGCCGGGTTGCTTCGGCGTAATCATTATCTCTTGTATAGGCTTTACCCTACCACTGTAATTCACCGTAGTTTCAATATTCCCTTTTATAACCTTTACTGCTTCCACTGTTATAGGCTTTTCTTCAATTTCATTCAGAACATCTTTGGATGCCCGAGGATTACAACCTGCTACTGATACTATAACAAATAACAGCAATCCTATTAAAAGTCTATTTTTTACTCTCATCTCATCTGTCCTCCAAATCTGTTTACAAATTTAAAACCGGTGTTTATTTCTAAGAATTTAAGATTTTTATAATAACACTTTTCACTACACTACTAAAGTATAGCACTTCATCTTTATTCATACCTTCAAGATAATGATTAAAAGTCTTTTTACGATTCAAATCTATTTTCTTTAAAAAATCTTCCCCACCCTTATTTAACTTTATTATAACCTGCCGCCTATCCTTTTTGTTTCTTCTCCTTTCAACAAAATCAAATTCGCATAATCTGTCTACTAAGCTCGTTACTGCACCCAATGTAACCCCAAGATAATTAGCAATATCCGTTGCCTTACATTCACCTTTAGTCCTTATATAATATAACATGTATAATTGGGTGCTTGTAATGGGTATTCCCACGCCGTCTGTAACCTCGTTAAAAATCTTTTTAGATAATTCATATGTAATCTTATCTAACTCTTTTAAATCACATTCTATTTCCATTTGTTCACCCTCTATACTATTTAGTAATTAAACTATTTAATAGTTTAATATAATGTTTTGAATTGGCCAATAAAGACAGCAATTTTTGTTATATATAGATTATAACCAATTGAATTGAGATATGTCCTTTGTGTAAAATATTAAAGAAAGGTGTACTATTATTGTTAAGCTTTATGAAATAAACAACTTAATTTATGAAAAAGTACTTTATTTCTGTGCTCCTATTTCCCAAAGATATATTGATGCTACTGTACAGTAAGGAGAGTACCTATCCTGAAAAACGCTGAACTCTTTTTTCGATAAATCATCTAACTTATATAATTTTTTTAACCCTCTTTGTATACCCAAATCCTTATAACTAATTATATTAGGTCGTTGCAATGAATGTATTAGAAGCATCTCTACAGTCCACTCACCAACACCCTTTAAAGAGGTCAAAACTTTGACAACCTCACCATCAGCAAGTTCTGATAGATTGTTAAAATCTATCTCCCCGGTTATTTCTGCCCTCGCTATTCCTTTTATATATACTGCTTTTCTCATGGTCATGCCGCATTTTTGTATATCCTCTATCCCCGTCTTTGCAATATTCTCCGGAGTCATGCTACCAATGAGCTTCGTTAATCTTTCCTTCACAGTCAAGGCAGCCTTCGTTGAAATCTGCTGACTAATTATGCTTGATATAAGAGAAGAAAATATATCCCCGTCTAATTTCCTTTTAACCATACCAATTCTATCTATTTCTTTGCCCAAAACGGGATCTCTTTCTTTTAGATAATTTATTTCCTTGTTTGTATATTCAAAATATCTCAATATAAGAACCCCCATTTGTATGTTTCTTTCAATAAACCCCCAAGCCACTTGCTAGCAATTAAAATCACTATCTTAAATCAAGTTTGCGGCAATAATCAACGCATTATCTATTTTAAATAAAGTTACGCCTAGTTATTTATCTTGAGACAATTTTTCAACCATGGCAACAGCAATTTTAAACGCATGTTCTTTAGTTGCCATGCCATAATTTTGATCTTTAACTATTAATGGCCGGGACCAAATAAATCATTACCCAATCCATTTATAATACTGTTCTTTACCATAAAACACACAGATTCTTGCCAACTAAACATAAAAAAGCTGTGCAATAATATCTTCTATTTGTCAATTTAGAACTTACAAGTCCAATAATTTTTCATAAATAGCATTAAATATGATATTGCATTTTGCCAGGACTTCTTTTGGTGCTTTTTCTATGAATTCATATTGCCTTATACTCAAATCTAAAACCTTAATTTGATCTACCAATATATCACCTTTTGTCTTAAGATTATATTTATCTAAGTTTACTCGAGTAAAGAAGGTACTGATTGAATTAGTTATTGGTACGACCGTTACTAAGCCATTCAGCTCTTTTTGAGTAACTGGATCAGAAATTACAAGTCCCGGCCTAATCCCTTTTTGCTCATGTCCTTCTGAAGGAGAAAAATTAATCTTTATAATATCTCCAAATTCTAAGTTATTATAATTCGCTTTATCCATTTTAGTCATATCTATTACCACTCTTCTTTTCCAATCGGGCTTCCCCAATCAATTTCGGTTTTAGGATTTATCTTTTCACCTTTAGATTGTTCAGCCAGAAGCTCAAATTTTGTTTTATTCTGTTTCTTAATTAATAATATTTTATTTCCTTCAACGTTCAAATCAAAGCTGATATTTTCTAAATTAGTGCTATCAACTTTCAGCTCATCCAATACTTTCTTAGGTATACGTATAGC
>CAZMPR010000221.1:0-2906 GCA_964568265.1 uncultured Clostridiaceae bacterium
GCCACCATAATTGACTTGCCGGATATGCATTTGGATATGGTGAGGGCAGGCATTATTTTATACGGATTAGCGCCTTCTGAAGATGTTATGCTTGATAGAATAGATTTAAAGCAGGTAATGTCGTTAAAAGTACGTATCAGCCATGTGAAAGAGATTGAAAAAGACGAAAGTGTCAGTTATGGAAGGAAATTTATAGCTTCAAAGAATTCCAAGATAGCCTCACTACCTATAGGCTATGCGGACGGATATACCAGGATGCTTTCGGGGAAGGCCGATGCACTAATCGGGGGCAAGCGTGTACCCATTGCCGGCAGGATATGCATGGACCAATGCATGATAGATGTGACAGGTATTGACGGTGTTAATGTAGGCGATGAAGTAGTATTATACGGTGAACAAAAGGGTGCATTTATAGCAATTGATGAAATAGCGGATAAGTTAGGCACCATAAACTATGAAATAGTTTGCATGGTAGGCAGAAGAGTACCCAGGGTCTATATAAAAGACGGAGAAATAGTTAATATTGTGAATTATATATATCCGTACTAACATATGCTTTAATATAGGACCTAAAAGATGAATTTTTGATTAAGATATCAACCTTCTTTTTGTGTTTAAGGATTCAAATGGCAGATATTATGTATAGCTTTAATGTAAATGCTGGTATATAATAGTGTATATGTGGATAGCATAAATTCATGAGAGACTGTTGCAGAGCGGGTATTTTGTTTCATACATAAAATGTCAGACAAAAGAAATACTGGAGGTGCTAGTGTGGCAGAATGTAAAAGGATTGTTATAAGCTTACCGGGCAGCCTTTTAGAAGAAGTAGATAACATGATTTATATTGAACAATGCAATAGAAGCGAATTTGTGAGGAAGGCTATGAAGCATTATTTAAAAGAAATTAAAAGGATTAACTTTACTGAAAACATGAAAAAAGGGTATATAGAAATGACACAGATAAATGTAACATTAGCTGAAGTCGGGCTATGTGCCGATCAAGAATGTATATGTAATTACGAATCCAGGCTTGCGGAGCGTGAATAATGTGATTGTAAAGAGGGGAGACATATTCTATGCCGACCTGAGCCCCGTTGTAGGTTCGGAACAGGGAGGAACGAGACCGGTTCTCGTGGTGCAAAATGATATAGGAAACAAATACAGTCCAACTGTTATAGTATCAGCTATTACATCGCAAATAAATAAAGCGAAGCTTCCTACGCATATAGAAATAAGTGCTGAAGAATACGGACTTGCAAAAGATTCGGTAATACTGTTGGAGCAGATTAGGACAATAGATAAAAAAAGATTGAGAGAGAAAATAGGCTTCCTTTCCGAAGAATTAATGAATAAAGTAGATGATAGTATCGGGATTAGTTTCGGTCTAAAAGAATATAACGGATAAAAGAGCGCGAGCTCTTTTTATATTTGCGGTTATTTCATTGCTTGCCTTGGTTCTTAAATATCGGTCAAGCCATACTCCTAAATATAATTTTGCAAAAATACAGGATTTTAGCTGATATTAGCGAATTATAATTTAAAAGGGTTGATGGGAGGAATAATTGATGAAAAAAATCAGTAAAAAGATAAAATTAGCGGTAGTCTTAATAACAGCATTAATTGTTTCAGTTTCGTTGTTTATATTAAGCTCAGCAGACGGAGCAGAGCCCGGTTCCGAGGGAGACCCTATAGTTACTCTAAGCTTTGTGGATAAAAAGATAGAGCAGATAAAGTATTATATTGATTCAAATCTTGATTTTAACAGAAACGATATTGATGATATGATGCTTGAATTGGAAAAGATGGATGGGATAGTTAATGACCTTAAGGAAAAGGTAGAAAATGCATTGACCTTCAAAGTTGTGGAGTTGAAAAAAGGCCAGATATTATTAAGCGGTGAAGGAGCAGAATTAATAATAAGATCGGGCAAAACATCGGCTATATACGGTAAAAACGGGGGTTTATCCGACATAACGGCTGCTAAGGACCTAAAAAACGGTGAGGCTATTGTTTTAAACCATATGCTTATTTCATCTAGAGATGACGGCAGAGGTGTTAAGGCAGACGGAGAAGTCTTTTTAATCATAAAAGGAAGCTACATATTGAAATAAACCTTGGAGGAATTCAATGAACGTACTCGAAAAGAGGGACAAAATATTAAAAGGGAATCTATATGAAATAATCGTTTCGTTATCCTTGCCCATAATGATTAATAATCTTATTCAAACCTTATATAACTTGGCAGACGGTATCTGGGTCAGTAAAATCAGTTCGGTTCATTTCGCAGCAACGGCTTTTGTTTTCCCGGTTGCCTTTTTATTTATATCCTTAGGAGTAGGTATCTCTATTGCGGGCACTTCCATACTGTCGCAACTAATAGGTGCATCGGATTATGACAGTGCAAAGGACTATGCAACCCAAATAACCGTAATGTCTTTGATAGTATCTATTTTGTTTGCGGCGCTTGGATATGCATTAAGCCCCTTTATTATAAAGGTTATGGGGGCTCAGGGTTCATTAGCCGAATACAGTATTATTTATTTAAAAATAACATTTTTAGATATGCCCTTTACTTATATGTTTTTTGTTGTCAATTCTATAATGAATGCCCAGGGCAATATGGTCATACCTACAATTCTCAGCGGGATAAGTGCGGTTTTAAATATCATATTGGACCCGGTATTTATTTTTACTCTTAATATGGGAATTGCCGGGGCCGCAATAGCAACACTGATTTCAAAGGCGATTCTCGCTTTTGCCGGATTTTATATTTTAATGAAATCAGAGAACTTTATTAGACCCGGTTTTAAAGATTTTGAATTTAACAAAAGAATAATAAAAAAGGTATATAAAGTCGGATTGCCATCCAGCGTGGGGCAATCGGGTGCGGCTGTTGGTTTTAT
>CAZMPR010000222.1:0-2901 GCA_964568265.1 uncultured Clostridiaceae bacterium
TATACCGAAGATAAAAATAAAAACAGAGATGTTACTTACTCAAAAGACGGAAAAGTTAGCGTGCCCTACATTTTGTTGGTTGATGGAGGCAGTGCAAGCGCTTCGGAAATTGTTGCAGGAGCTGTAAAGGACAGAAAAGCAGGTTTGATAATGGGAGAAAGAACCTTTGGTAAGGGTTTGGTGCAAACGGTGGAAAAGCTATACGACGGTTCCGGGTTCAAGCTTACTACTCAAAAATACTATACACCAAACGGAATAAGCATAAATAAAATTGGTATAGACCCGGATATCGAAGTTATAGCCTTGGAAGAATTAGAGGACAAAAATACGGGAGAAATCAAGGATATCCAACTTGAACGAGCCGTAGAAGAAGTACGAAAAATCATAGATTAGTCGAGGTGAAAAATGAATACATTTTTTAAGGTAGCGGGTATGGCTCTGGCGGCTATTGGCTCCATGATGTTCAGTCCGCTATTTTGGTTTGTTATTGTCATCACTTCTTTGATTTATAAAAGGAATTCAAAATTGGAATATGCCGCATTGGGTTACAATGAACCTCTATGGCAAAAAGTTTTAAATTCACTGTTAGCCGGATTATTAGCCGGGATATTAGGCAGCGGCATTTCAGTATTGCTCGGATTGACAATTGAGCAATATGTACCCGGTGAAGGTGTATATAGTTCCGGCATATTGTATATATGGGTTATTGCATTGCTCCTTTCTTTGCTTAATCAGCGATATCTTTGTTTTTCTTATGCGGGAGGAATAGTTGCTCTGTCTAACCTTATAACAGGCTATCCCAGAATTAATGCCATAGGGATATTGGCATTGGTGGGCATTCTTCATCTTGCAGAAAGTTTGCTCATATTGGTTGACGGTCATTCCAACGCCGTGCCCGGATTTTTTAAATTGAAAACCGGCGAAATAGTTGGCGGCTATCACATGAATAGGGTGTGGCCTTTGCCCGTTTTGATTTTCTTTGCGGCATTTATCGCAGGGGGAGTCGGTGATTCAGTATCAATGCCTGATTGGTGGCCAATCATAAAGATGTCCGGGGTTGAGCAAATGGATAATTTAATATATATGCTTCAGCCTATACCGGTGGTTCTTGGCTATGGAGATATAGCAATAGTTAAGAATCCGTCCCAAAAGTGCAAAGAATCCGCATCTAAGCTTTCAATATACAGCATAGTGTTGTTGACATTATGTATTATCGCTTCAAAAATTATGATTTTTGCTTATCTTGCCGCATTATTTGCGCCCGTAGGACATGAACTATTAATACTTTACGGCCAAAAGGAAGAGGAACAGGGAGAACGATACTTTTCGCCTTCAAAAAAAGGTTTAAAAGTGTTATATGCAATAAAAGATTTCCCGGGACATAAAATGAATTTAAATGCCGGTGATATTATTTTAAAAATAAACAATAATGATATTTTAAATGAAGAACATCTAAATGAAGTGTTGGAAGGATACCCCACATATATTTGGCTGGATGTAGAGAAGGCGGATGGAAGTTTAAAATCCATAGAATATAAGGATTATAAAAAGGGAATAGGGAATTTGGGGATTATATTTGCAGCAGAGAACCCAAGTAAATATTTTGAATTAAAAATGGATTCACCTTTTTTTGATAAATTGAAAAACAAATTGAGTAGCTTTTTCGGTAGAAATGAATAAAGTTTTATATGTTCAGTTCTATTTGATTCAAATTGTTTGGTCTGCAATTCGTATCAAATAGAACTAAAACAAGATAAATTATAAATCCTTTTTATCTTTCTTAGCCGGTTTACATTTCATTGTGAAATCCAAGAGCTCTTCCAATGCTGAATTTTCTTTATAGCTTATGGTTTCCGTATATTTGTATACAGTCCAGTATTTATTATTATCATTCTTAAAACTATCGGGGAAGTTATTTAAATCTTTATTCATAATTTTACCTCCAAATTTTATATTGAATTTAATATTTTTAATAGTATAATTTTACCTGAATCAATATTTTAAATTCTTATAAATATTTAAATTGATTCTATCATTGCTATTGCTTATTGTAATTACTTGGTATTAATATGTTTGCTTACACTATATTTTTGGTTTAAAATTATTTATATAATTATTATATTAATCACACGCTTATAATATTACATTATTATTAAAGATTATGCAAGAGAAAAATAAAATTATTTGATAATTTATGCATAAATGTTTGTATATTTAACCGCTATTATTGATTTGACATTTATTAAGGAAAGATATATAATTTTCATACGAACATCTGTTCCTGAATATATAATGCATTCCCCAAAAAGTTGATACCATAGATATTGTGTGTTAAATTAAATTGCATACGATATTTTTCTGATAACCAAATTATTCGGAGGGGCTTATGTCAAAACTTGAAATAATATCTGATTTTAAACCTACGGGGGATCAGCCTGAAGCCATAGATAAGTTGGTACGGAGCATACAAAAGGGTGAAAGATTTTTGACTTTAAAGGGAGTAACCGGTTCCGGTAAAACTTTTACTATGGCAAATGTAATAGAAAGATTGCAAGTACCGACTTTGGTATTAGCACATAATAAAACTTTGGCTGCTCAGCTTTGCAGTGAATTCAAAGAATTTTTCCCCAATAATTGTGTGGAGTACTTCGTGAGCTACTATGATTATTATCAGCCTGAGGCTTATATAGCCCAAACTGATACTTATATAGAGAAGGATTCCCAAATTAATGATGAAATAGATAAGTTGAGGCACTCGGCTACAGCTGCTTTGTTTGAACGCAGGGATGTTATTATAGTTGCCAGTGTATCGTGTATTTATGGTCTTGGTGACCCGGAAGATTATAAGAACCTGATGCTTTCTTTAAGAAAAAGCATGATAAAAGACAGAGATGAGATTTT
>CAZMPR010000223.1:0-2890 GCA_964568265.1 uncultured Clostridiaceae bacterium
TTTTGGCTCAGGCAATAATCAGAGAAGGATTGAAAAATGTCGCTGCCGGCGCAAACCCGATAATCCTGAAAAAAGGCATTAGCAAAGCAGTTGATGCATCAGTAGATGAATTGAAAAACATTTCAAAACCAATTGAAAGCAAATCGGCAATAGCCCAAGTAGCCTCAATTTCCGCAGCAGACGAAACTATCGGTGATATTATTTCAGAAGCAATGGAAAAGGTAGGAAAAGACGGAGTTATTACTGTAGAAGAATCCAATACTTTCGGAACTACATTGGATATAGTTGAAGGTATGCAATTTGACAGAGGATATGTATCTCCTTATATGATAACGGATACGGAAAAGATGGAAGCCGTATTGGAAGACACTTATATACTTATAACTGATAAGAAAATATCAAATATTCAAGAACTTCTTCCTATCTTAGAGCAAATGGTTCAACAAGGAAAGAAACTTTTAATTATTGCAGAAGATATTGAAGGTGAAGCCTTAGCTACTTTAATAGTAAACAAATTAAGAGGAACATTTACTTGTGTTGCCGTTAAAGCTCCGGGATTTGGCGACAGAAGAAAAGCAATGCTTGAAGATATAGCGATTCTAACCGGCGGCCAAGTAATATCTGAGGAATTAGGATTGGATTTAAAAGAAACCCAGTTAGATCAATTAGGCAAAGCAAGACAAATCAAAATACAAAAAGAAAACACAATAATAGTAGACGGTGCCGGCGATAATCAAGTTATTAAAGATAGAATTAAACAGATTAAGGCTCAGATTGAAGAGACTACTTCTGATTTTGATAAAGAAAAGCTGCAGGAAAGACTGGCAAAATTAGCGGGTGGTGTTGCCGTAATCAAAGTTGGTGCTGCAACTGAAACTGAACTTAAAGAAAGAAAATTAAGAATAGAAGACGCTTTGGCTGCAACAAGAGCTGCAGTAGAAGAAGGCATAGTACCCGGTGGCGGAGTAGCACTTATCAACACTATTGATGTTGTGGATGATTTAATTGCTAATGCCCAAGGTGATGAAAAGACAGGTATGCAGATTGTAAGAAGAGCTTTGGAAGAACCCTTAAGGCAGATAGTTGAAAATGCCGGTAAAGAAGGCTCCATTATAGTTGAGAAAGTGTTCAACAGTGAAAAGGGATTTGGTTTTGATGCACTGCATGATGAATATGTAAATATGATAGATGCAGGCATAGTAGATCCGACTAAGGTAACAAGGTCTGCATTGCAAAATGCCGCGTCAATATCATCAATGATGCTTACAACCGAAAGCGTTGTGACTGATATACCTGAACCGGAAAAACCTATGATGCCTGGTGGCGGCGGAATGGGCGATATGGGAATGTATTAAAAAAAGCGACACAATACCTTACGATAAAAAACAATGTAGGAAAACCCATTAAATAGACAGTCTGGATATAGCAATCCAAAGGCAAGGAATAAAACTACCTTGCCTTTTTTACTTTTTGCTCAAAATGTTTCGAGCAGGGACCGCATGGTTTTTGGTTTGGAAACTTAAAAGGAAATTGTTTAAAAATAAGGTGGTTGCTCAAATTTAAAGGTTATTATTGCTATAGGGTAATCATTTAAAGTATACTCTTGGTTTACGTTATAATATTGAGCATGCTCATTTAAGAGCAATTCAATAATGACTGTATCTGATTCTTGCCGAACTGTGGCCTTTTGAATAGCATCTGTGGAAGTTTTGTTGGTGAATAAACTGCCATCTAAGCCAATCTGTGTATCATGAATTATAATTCTTCCTGTTTGGGTTGATGTATCAAAATAAAAATCCATTATTGGTAAGCGTGCATAAGCAGTAATAAATTCCGCTTCAGCTAAAAAAGGATCTGTTTCTTCATTGTATTGGGGACCAAATTCTATGTTTAGTCCATTTGCTGTTAAGCGAATATTTGTAACGGCAGCTTTATTACCGATACCATATGAATATTTTTCATCTAATGGCGCATAATATGGGTTTTCGGCCATATAATACGTCTTATCCGGTAACTGTATAAATATTAAGTGTGAAGGTAAATACGATTGAATATAAATTTTTTCTCTTCGAGGAATCGCTATCATCTTAATTATTTCCTTTGTACAAAAAAACAACTTTTCCGGCAGATAATCTAAACTTGTTATGAATGTTCTTTCTTTTTCATCGTTTATAGTTTCCATAATTATCTTACCAGCCAACTCATATGCAATAACTGCATATGTTTTATCAGCATCCATTTTGCACAATAGTAATTTCTTCCCCAAATTTAAATAGTAATTATCTAACCAATCATAATCAAAGGTTATTGCTAATCCTTTATCATCTAAATCTATGTTTTCCTTTGCAACATATATATCAGTTTGATCTTGAATTTGGTTTTGGCATGATGAAAACAATGATACTGAGAAAAGAATAGCCAAACTTACAAATAGAGCGTATTTTTTCTTTAGCAATACGTTGTACGCATTGCCCAACCATTTTTCTAATCTACACATCTTTTCCAACTCCTCCATTTATTATAAACTACACTTCCAAGCTTCACAACACTATCAGTGAATTTTTAGCCCGGGCTGCTTTTTTATATGGTTTAATCCTCGAAAAGGAAGTATAATATAAAATAGAAAATAAATAGGAGGTTATGGCCTTGGAAAGCTTAACTCATATCAATGAAGAAGGATATGCCAAGATGGTGGATGTATCGGAAAAAGAAGAAAGCATAAGAGAGGCAATCGCAAGAGGCTCTATTTATATGAACAGGAACACAATAATGGCCATTGTCGAAGGAAGGATAAAAAAAGGAGATGTTTTGTCGGTTGCACAGATTGGCGGTATCATGGGAGCTAAAAGTACATCAGACATAATCCCTATGTGTCACAATATAAATATTT
>CAZMPR010000224.1:0-1677 GCA_964568265.1 uncultured Clostridiaceae bacterium
TATCCGGTTAATAAAAAAGTTGCGGAAGCGAATCCGGACTGGGCGAAGAACGCAGCTACTCACGTATCAAACGGACCTTTTGCCTTAACTGAATGGGAGCACAGCGCTACCATTAAAGTCAGAAAAAATGAAAACTATTATGACAAGTCGAGCATTAAGGTTGACGGCATAGACTATGACATGATTGATGATGAAAATACGGCCTGGCAAAAATATGAGGGCGGAGATTATGATTTCTTACATCCGTTACCGCAAGCAGTTGTAGCCCAGATGAAAGAAAGCGGAAATCCCGAATTGGTAATAGGCACAGATGTTGCTGTTTATTATTATAATGTTAACTCGAAAGTTAAACCTTTTAATAATAAGAAAATAAGAAAAGCATTATCTTTGACTTTAGATCAACAGACAATAGTTGATAAGATTGCCCAAGGCGGTCAGGTTCCTGCCGAAGGCGTTGTACCATTCGGATTACTGGATGATCAGGGTGTAGAATTCCGTGATGCTGTGGGCAAATTAGTTAAATATGATGTTGAAGAAGGTAAAAGACTTTTTGCCGAAGGGTTAAAAGAAGAAGGCATGAAGGTTGAAGATTTTAAGAAATTTGCATTGTTGTATAATACAAATGAAGCACATAAAAAAATTGCACAGGCAGCTCAGGAAATGTGGAGAGTTAATTTGGGTATAGAGATTCAACTGGAAAACGTTGACTTCCAGGTTAAGCTTGACAGAGAGAAAGCCGGCGATTATGATATATCACGTGCAGGTTGGATTGGAGACTATATGGACCCCATTACTTTCATAGATTTATGGGAAACCAGCTCCTCTTTCAACGATGTAAAATATAGCAATAAGGAATATGATAGGTTGGCAAAGATAGCAAAGACCAGCGGCGATCAGAAAGAACGTTTTGATGCCATGAAAAAAGCAGAAGTAATGGCAATGGATGATATGGTCGTAATTCCTGTTTATTTCTACACTTTACCATATGCTCAAAAGCCATATTTGACAGGGGTTTATAAACCCGCCATCAACTATCCCAAGCTGATGTATGCTGATATGAATAGATAAAATATGGGCGAGCTAAGCTCGCCCAAACTATATCTGCGAATAGGAACTAAAATTCCTGTTCTAACAACGAAGGAGAGAAAAGATGAAAAAGTATCTTTTAAAACGGATTGTTATGTCAATTATTACTCTATGGGTAATAATAACCGTTACTTTTTTTCTAATGCATTCTATTCCGGGGAATCCTTTTAGAAAAGAAGGTAAGATGCCGGCTGCAGTTTATGCAAATCTTTTAAAAAAGTATGGATTAGATAAACCACTGCCGGAGCAGTATATTATATATTTAAAGAATCTTATGAAGGGTGACTTTGGAGATTCTATGAAATCAAAAGTGGAAACCGTAAATGATATGATAAGGAGAGGCTTTCCTGTATCTGCATATTTAGGTTTGGAAGCACTAATTATTGCACTGATATTCGGACCTGCATTGGGGGCCTTGGCGGCCTTATATCAGAATAAAATACCGGACTATCTTTCTATGATAATAGCAATAATAGGTATTTCCGTTCCCAGTTTTATAATGGGAACGGTGCTTATACAGTTTATTGCGAAAAAGGTAGCTTGGCTTCCTATAGGCGGTTGGGGCCAGTTCAGGCATACTCTGTTGCCTGC
>CAZMPR010000224.1:1687-2480 GCA_964568265.1 uncultured Clostridiaceae bacterium
GCATTGTCTTTGATGCCTCTTGCATATATGGCAAGGCTTATGCGTTCAAGCATGTTGGAAGTTTTAGGACAAGACTATATTAAAACTGCAAAATCAAAAGGAATTACAAAGACGGAAGTGATTTTAAAACATGCCGTCAGAAATGCCATACTCCCGTTAGTGTCAGTTTTAGGAACATTGGTATCCAACCTTTTAGTTGGAAGTTTTGTTATAGAGAAAATTTTCGGAATTCCGGGTCTGGGGAAATTTTTTGTTCAGTCCATTAATAACAGAGATTATACTTTAATAATGGGTACAACTATTTTTTATGCAATTATATTAATTCTTTTACTGTTTTTAGTGGATATAGCTTATATGTTCATTGACCCGCGTATCAAGCTGACCAAGGAGGGACGCTGATGGATATTCAAGCAAAACAAAATAATATAGAACTGACGCGTGAAATGTTTGAAGCCGTTAAAATTGAAGGCAAAGATGCAGAAAAAATTATGCGTCCCAGTATTAAATATTGGCCGGATGTTTGGCGTAGATTAAAGCAAAACAAATTAGCCATGGTAGGTCTGGTATTGATAGTTCTTATGGTGATAATGTCTATTTTCGGTCCTTTAATAAACGGATACAGTTATTATGAACAGGATTACAGCAAGATAAATATTCATCCTAACAATACTCATTGGTTCGGTACCGATGAACTTGGAAGAGACATGTTTACCAGAACATGGTTTGGTGCCAGATATTCTTTGATAATAGGGATTTTAGCGGCTTTTATAGATTTTTCAATCGGAGTTATATA
>CAZMPR010000224.1:2490-2883 GCA_964568265.1 uncultured Clostridiaceae bacterium
AATTGATGCTGTTAATTCGTTAAATTTTTCTGGTGTAATAGATTTTATAGTAGGTGTAGTATATGGGGGTATCTCCGGCATTGCATCAAGAAGAGTTGATTCTATAATGATGAGAATTGCTGAGATTGTTTACAGCATTCCCTATTTGCTTATAGTAATTCTTATGTCCGTAGTTTTTGCAAAAGAAGGGGGAGCCGGAACATCATTATTTGTATTGATACTGGCAATGACTCTTACTGATTGGGTGCCCATGGCAATCCTGGTAAGGGGACAAGTTCTCCAGTTGAAAGAATCAGAGTATTCTTTAGCCGCGGAATCCATCGGCGCTTCGAGAAATTGGATATTAGCAAAGCATATTATTCTTCCGTGTCCGATCCGATCGCATCAGACTTA
>CAZMPR010000225.1:0-2822 GCA_964568265.1 uncultured Clostridiaceae bacterium
CCAAGGAAGGTTACGCCTTCAGAGGCATTAACAGCCATGAAGGAAAGACCTATATGACTGATATTTATGCCGAATCTCTGCCTGTTTATTCTGCCATAGGTAAACCCCATCATATCAGAGATATTAAGGGTCTTATGGAGAAAGCCCTGGACAGCAATAAAAGAGTTTTGTTCGCCATCGTGGAAGGATTTAGGGTCGGCAATATACCTGAAGGTTTTTCTCTTTGTGATAATATGGATGATTGGTACGCTTATAGGGGGATGGATTTGTATTTAGCCCTTCATACAGGAAAACCTTTTTATGAAACAGAATTTCCGCCCGTATATGACCGCAGTAAACCAAAAGCCGCAAAAACCGCCTATCCCTTATCCGGATTTTTTAACAGCTTGCCTGAGGATTCTATAGGTGTTAAAAAAGGCATAAAGACCGGGGCTGTCAGCAGTCGAAGTATGATAACCCATATGATAGCCAATACGGATATCACCCTTGAATGCTATAGCAGAGAAAGATCAGATATGGGACTTTTGGCCGCATTTAAGCCGGAGAAACTTATAGAGTTATAAAGCTTTGGTTCTTTTTAATTACGAAGCCCATTTTATATAACAAGGCGAAAAATATTCTTTCCGATTATATAATAAAGTCTGCCCTCCCCATAATGGAGAGCAGACTTTATATTTATTCTGAACTATATCGCTAAAAATCCCGAATCGAAGCTGTAGTTTACAAGACTGTCTATTGCTTCTAAATTGCTTCTGCCGATTTTTGGTTTTAAGGCTATTTGAAGTTCTTGTATCTGTCCCTCACTGTTTGTATAGGTGCCTTCACTTTCCGCAAAACTATTTAAAGGCAATATTACATCTGCCAGTTTAGCTGTATCTGTGAGGAACATATCCCATGCGACTATAAATTCAGCTTGTTTCAGTTTTTCCTTCATAGCCGGGTCCTCAGCTATTGGATCCTCTCCGTATATAAACACGTTTTTACCGTTCAAATCCAAACCGGAAGCATCTAAAGTCTTGACACCCGCATTTACCAATCCTAAGCTGTTAGGTTTATTCTGCATAACAAGAATACTTTCAGTTCCCTTGCCCAATGCTTTGACAAGTTCCCCGACAGCTTTACCTTCTTTGTAACCGGCGGCTCCGCCTATTATTATCAATACATTTTCTTTATTTTTTAATTTATCACCAAGAACGGTATATTCCTGTTCCTTTAATTCGCCTTTAACAGCCTTTGTTAAAGAATTAGTGTATTCCAAAATGTCTTTATCATCTGCTCTAATAACCATGTCCGCAAATTTATCAAGTTTTGTAACCCCTTGACTTACAATAACAAGTTGCGTACCGTTTTCAGCAGCTGACTTGACTGATAATGCAGCAACAGGGTTTTCTTCTTTTATATCAAATCCAAGACATAAAATCATATCAGCTTTTTTTATATCAGAATAATCGGCATGTTTAAAACCTTTGTCAAAGATATCATATACCCCGTTGGTTGCACCTTTTAAACCGAAACTGTACAGCTCACCGAAATGCTCCTTTAACTTGGCTATCTCCTCGTTAGTTGTCTTTTCGGATACAAACAACACGCTGTTTTCTTTGTTTTTATGTTGTCCTATAGACTTAAAGGCTTCTTCCCAACTGCTTTCGCGGAAAGCCGAGCCCACTTTTACAAGAGGCATTGTAAGTCTTTTGGGAGAGTTGATAAAGCTGTTTTGGAATTTTCCTTTTTCGCAAAGATTACCGTTGTTAACTCCCGCTCCCACATCGGCGGTAGTCCTTGTAAATATATCACCCGTATAGTGAAGGTTCAACGTACAACCGGTGCCGCAATGATTGCATATGGTGGTCACGGATTCTTCAACAAAAGGTCCGGGTTTTGGCAGGGCAACCTTTTCAGTTAATGCTCCCACAGGACAGGTTGATATACATTGACCACAGGATTCGCATCTGCTGTCTTCTCCAAATGGTGCACAAAACGAAGGCTCAATTGTTGTATTGTAACCCCTTGAGATAAAGCCTAACGCCCCCGCCCCCTGAACCTCTAAGCAAATCCTCACACACTTGCCGCACATGATACATTTATTTTTATCTCTATTAATGAAAGGATGGCTTTCATCTATAGGATGCTTGGTTATTTCACCGGCAAGACGATGTTGATTGGCACCATAAAGGGTGGCGAATTCTCTTAATTGGCATTCATGAACATCCTGACAACCGCAAGATAGGCATCTTTTGGCTTCCGCTTTTGCCTGTTCCTCCGTATAGCCGAGTTCTACCTCTAAAAAGTTATGCTTTCTTTCTTCTTTGTTTAGCATAGGCATCTTTACTTTTTCGATTTTTTCATATTTATCGTATTCTTTTGTATCCATTTCTTTAAGCTTTTTAGCCTTTACATGATTATACATGGATGGAAGCTTTTCTATTTTTTCTCCCCTCAGGTACTTATCCATGGAATAAGCAGCCGTTCTTCCCGCTGCTATAGCCTTTATCGCAGTCTGAGGCCCTGTAACACCGTCACCGCCTGCAAAAACTCCATCTATATTAGTGGTTAGAACATCAGGGTCCGTCATTATTCTATTTTTATCCGTTTGAAGTAAAAACCCGTCATTTACAAAGCTTAAATCCTGGGTCTGGCCTATAGCGCCTATTACATAATCGGCAGGCATTTTAAATTCAGAACCGGGTACCTCCACCGGTCTTCTTCTGCCGGATGTATCCGGCTCTCCCAATTCCATCCTTATAAATTCTATATATATAGGTTTCCCTTTGTCACTGATTATTTGTTTTGGTGCCGCTAGAAATTCAAATTCAACGCCCTCA
>CAZMPR010000226.1:0-2818 GCA_964568265.1 uncultured Clostridiaceae bacterium
AGAAATACCACTTATTTTTATAATTATAGCAGCTTTTTTAATCAGCATATATTTCTATCCGGCATTGCCGGAAAGGATTCCCACTCATTGGAATTTTAAAGGTGAGATTGATGGTTATTCAAGCAAATTATCCGGAAGCTTAATTATGCCTATAACAAATTTAATCATGTATATAATGTTCATTTTTTTGCCTGCACTTGATCCCAAAAGAAAGAATTATAAGCTGTTTGAAAGCACCTATATATATTTTAGGTATTTGTTCCATATATTTTTTCTTGCCATGCATATAATGATTATTTCCGCTTCTTTGGGCTATATCGTAAATACTACAAGACTGGTGATGTTTGGAATATCTCTGCTGTTTATGCTTATGGGTAATGTGATGGGCAGAGTGAAGCATAATTATTTTGTCGGGATAAAGACTCCTTGGACATTAGCCAACGAAGAAGTTTGGAGAAAAACGCACAGATTGGCGGCTCTCTTATGGACAGCAGGAGGACTTATTGGGGTTATACTGTCAATACTTAACATTAGCTTTGGGTTTGTATTTGTAGCAATACTGATTCTGCCCTCCATTATACCTGTAATCTACTCTTATATAATATTTAAGAATATTTTAAGAGGATAATAATTATAGAGCTCTGGCATTGTTGCCACTGTTTGCGTAGCGTTTACCTATTAATTTGCTAAACATTTTTTACTTTTATACAATAATATTATTTTTGGAGGGGTTTTAATGAAGGTGCTTGTTTTAACAGGAAGTCCTCATGCTCAAGGTACTACAGCTTTCCTTGCTGATGAATTTTGTATTGGTGCGAAAAAGTCAGGACACGAAATAGTTCGTTTTGATACAGCAAAATTAGATATTCATCCCTGCATAGGCTGTTACCATTGTCGTAAGAATGATGGAAGATGCGTATTCAGTGATGATATGTTAAAGATCTATCCTCATTTACTGGCAGCAGAAGCAGTAGTTTTAGTTACACCGCTTTATTATTTTAATATGTCTGCACAAATAAAGACCACAGTGGATAGATTCTTTGCGGTTAATCCTATATTACGTAAAAACCCTAAAAAGCTTTATTTCATTTCCGCCGGGAATGATGAAGATGATTGGGCTATGGATACCTTAAAATCTAATCTAAAGGCGTTATGTTATTATCTTAACTGGCAGGAAGGCGGCACAGTTTTAGCAATTGGGTCAAATACCAGAGAAGATGTAGAAGGCAGCAAATATCAAGTAATGGCAAGGGAAATGGGAGAAAATATTTAGCTTATCATTTCATCCGTTGCTGTTGTATTTCTATTCGCCGCTTCATTTTAAAAAACTTCTTTAGAAGTCTTATCTGCAAAGCCGGTCAAAGCCAAAAAGCGTTTGCCAATGGAAAAGGGCAATGTTTGGGGGTAATTAAAATATATAAGCTGAAGTATGATAGTCAGATAGTTATGCCGGTAATTGTTTTATTAATTTATACAATTTATTTTTGTCTGATATCGAAGCTGTTTATTAATCGTGACTTATTAATTAGTATCAGTGATATTACTGTTAGAAATATCGGGATAAAATTTGTTGATGATTTTCTTGCAATGCTGTTTTTCCCTTTAGTTATAATAATGGTAAATAGGAAGAGGCTGACAGAATTCAAGCTTCAATTAACGCATTCATACCTTCTGTATACCTTGACAGCTATTATGTTACTTCTTTTTCTTCTACACAGAGATTTTACGGTAAAGGGGTATTATAAATTTTTCTTTTATTTGGTTGTTGTCGGCTTCGGTGAAGAATTTATGTTTCGAGGGTATGCTTATAACAGACTGGCTAGATATAATAAAATGTTGGCTATTATTATAAGCGGTTTATCTTGGGGGATTCTGCATGCCGTATTACCCGGATTATTGGTTGGAAGCAGTCCGGGGCGTATCTTAGCCGGTATGATTAGTGAAATTGGCGGAGGAATAGTTATAGGTTATTATTACATATATCTCATGGAGAAATCCCAATCGCTATTTGTACCTATACTCGTTCATTCAATAATGGATTATTCAATAGGTAGCATAGGCATTATTATAGCCGTTGGTGCAGGAATTTACTTATTTGCCGTTGGAAGTCCTAAGAAAATTACATAACAATTTCTTTTTAGGCTAGATTTCAATTCGTCATAGGTATAAAGGCGATTGTTAAAAGATATTGATTATTTTTAACAATTAGCATATAATAAGTTCAGAAAGTAAGATATTCTGAAAGGGTGATTAACTTGTTAATTGAAGTTCGTGGAAGATCCCAGATTACTATACCTTCTGAAATAGTAAAAAACCTTGGTATTAAAGAAGGCGATCAATTAGATGTTGTTGAAAAAGATGGCGGAGTTTTTCTATGTCCCGTAGTTGTGTATTCTAAAGCAGAAATGGTCCGTATTGCACAGCTTATTAAAGAGACAGATGCTGAATACAAAAGTGGCAAGTTAAAAGCTTATGATGATGTTGACAAAATGTTTATGGATATGGGGATTAATATGGATGAAATTTAAAATTATTGCTACAAAAGCATTTGAGAAAAGATTAAAGCTGCTAACGGTGATAGAACAAAAGCAAGTAGCAACGAAGTTAAAAATACTCCAAGTCGATCCATATCATCCATCACTGCGTACTAAGAAGATAAAAGGGTTTCAGGGGATATTTGAATGTAGTGTAAATATAGATATAAGAATACTTTGGCGGTATGAAGGATCTGAAATTATTATTACATTGGATATTGGACACCATTCCATTTTGGATAAATTATAATGGGGAATAATAAAGGAGCCACCTTTTTACTTAC
>CAZMPR010000227.1:0-2799 GCA_964568265.1 uncultured Clostridiaceae bacterium
TTTCCAAAAATGTAGGCAGTCTAAGCAATTATTTAGGCAGATTAAGAACGGGTAAAATTTATTTTAAGATAAAAAGAGAGATGGAAAACCTTTTAAATAAGACACCGGTTATAGGAAAACCTCTTTTTAGAGCTTCTTTAAAATTGAGAGATTGGCTCAAATATCTTGTGGTTAAAGGAATTGTATTTGAACAGTTGGGTTTTAAATATTTAGGGCCTATTGACGGTCATGATATTGAATCTATGGAAAAAATAATTGAAAATGCGAAACAGTATAAAAATCATCCCGTTATTATTCATATTGTTACGAGAAAAGGTAACGGATATAACGCGGCGGAAAAAAAGCCGGATAAATTCCATGGTATCGGCCCTTTTTATGTTGAAACCGGAGAAGAAAAGTCAAACGGTAACGGCAAATCATATTCTTCCGTTTTCGGAGATAAGATTGTTGAATTGGCAAGGGATAATGAAAAAATTCTGGCAATCACTGCGGCGATGCCGGATGGAACCGAATTAAAAGGTTTTGCGGAGCATTACAAAGATAGATTTTTTGATGTGGGTATTGCTGAGCAGCACGCGGTAACTTTTAGCGCCGGGTTGGCAGCGGGGGGATACAGGCCGGTATTTGCAGTCTATTCCACATTTTTGCAGAGAGCCTATGATCAGCTTTTGCATGATGTTTGTCTTCAGAATCTGCCTGTTGTTTTTGCAGTAGACAGAGCAGGAATAGTGGGAAGTGATGGAGAGACCCATCAGGGGATATTTGATATATCTTTTTTAAGGAGCATGCCTAATATAGCGGTTATGAGTCCAAAATCCGGGGCAGAGCTGGAAAAAATGCTGGAACTGGCCTTTACTTTGGATATGCCTGCAGCTATAAGGTACCCCAGAGGTGAAGCCGCTAAATTCGAAATAAAAGAAGAGCCTGTTGTTTTTGGCAAAGGAGAAATACTTTCAAAAGGCAAAGATGCCGTAGTAATTGCCGAAGGTTCCATGGTAAAGACGGCATTTTCGATAAATGAATATTTAAAAAAGAAGGGTAAAGAGCTGACAATAGCTAATATCAGATTTATAAAGCCCTTGGATAAAGAAATGTTGGATTATTTATATGATTTGAATTTACCAATTTACACCTTGGAGGATAATGTTTTATACGGAGGTTTGGGAGGTTCTGTATTGGAGTATTATTCCTCAAAAAGCGGGTGTAGGAATGTGAAGATTTTTGCGCATAAAAATGGCATTTTAGAGCACGGCGACAGGAAAAACCTTTTGAAGCTGGCGGAGTTGGACAGTGAAACCATATCAATGCGTATTTATACGGATTTAACAGAGGGGATAAGATGAATAAACCCAAAGTCAGATTGGATATATTGATGTTTGAGAGGGGTTTGGCGGAAAGCAGAGAGAAAGCCAGAGCGCTTATCATGTCAGGAGTTGTATTTGTAGATAGTAGGAAAGCGGACAAGCCGGGAACCAAAATATCGGAAGAATCCCGCATAGATATTAAGGGCAACAAATTGATTTACGTAAGCAGAGGCGGTCTGAAGCTTTTTAAAGCCTTGGAATATTTTGAAATAGATGTAAGAGGGAAAATAGCTGCTGATATCGGAGCTTCCACCGGCGGTTTTACCGACTGCCTTTTGCAAAACGGCGCATCCAGGGTATACGCCATAGATGTGGGTTACGGTCAACTGGCGTGGAAGATAAGAAACGACAGCCGGGTAGTCGTAATGGAAAGAACTAATGTCAGATATGTGAAACCGGAGATGCTGTCGGATAAATTAGATTTTGTGGCTATCGATGTGTCTTTTATTTCTTTAACAAAAGTGTTGCCGGCTGTGAGGGAATTGATGTCTGAAAATGGAGAAATAATATGCCTTATTAAGCCTCAGTTTGAGGCGGGTAAAGAAAAGGTTGGCAAAAAAGGTGTCGTCAAAGAACCGGCTACTCATGTAGAGGTAATCCATTTTTTATGTAATCATATCAGAGAGGAACTCAGTTTTAAGTTCAAAGGGTTGACTTATTCTCCTATCAGAGGCCCGGAAGGAAATATTGAATACTTGATTTATCTGGGCATCAAGGACGGAGAAGAAATAATTTCAATTGAAAAAATAAATGATATTGTAAAAGAAGCTCATTTTTTACTAAAAACATAAAATATGTTTAAAGTATATAGATATATTTTTATGTATATTATAAAATCAATGTATAGATGAATATTTATAAAATTTGAGACCGGAGGGTGTGGCTAATTAATGAAAATAGGAATTATTCCTAATGTTGAGAAAGATATAAATTTGGAATTGACCGGAAATATTGCTGAATGGCTTGCCGAGAAAAGCATAAAAGTTCTGCTTGATGGTAATATTGCCGATAGATTGGGGAGGCCGGAGCTTGGATTAGGTGAAAATGAGATTTATGCTGAATCCGACATAATAATAGTTTTAGGCGGTGACGGTACACTGCTTAAAGTAGCCAGACAATCAGCACCTTATAATGTGCCGCTTTTTGGAATTAATTTAGGCTATTTGGGATTTTTGACAGAGGTTGAAGCCGGAGATATGTATCCCGCATTGGAAACTTTGATTTCCGGGGAATATGAAATAGAAAAGAGGATGATGCTGGTAGCTACAGTGGAGGAAGACGGCAAAGAACTGGAAAAGTCCGTGGCTTTGAATGATGTGGGGATTACAAAGGGGCCCTTTTCCAGGATAATCAGTTTAGGAATATATATAAATGATAGTTTTGTTGATTTATACTCTGCTGACGGTGTGATTATATCAAGTCCCACCGGCTCAAC
>CAZMPR010000228.1:0-2794 GCA_964568265.1 uncultured Clostridiaceae bacterium
TCGAAGTCATCATTCTATAAGGCTCGTTGGTTCCTTTTGTAACCAAATCATCTATTAATACACCGATATAAGCTTCCGAACGATGAAGTATAAAAGGCTCCTCTCCCCTAATGCCCAGCACCGCATTTATACCTGCCATAAGTCCCTGAGCAGCGGCTTCTTCGTATCCGGAACTGCCGTTTATTTGTCCGGCAAAAAACAGACCTTTTACATGTTTGGCTTCCAAATTAAGCTTCAGTTGAGTGGAGTTTATACAGTCATAATCAATGGCATAAGCCGTTCTCATCATATGGGCGCTTTCTATGCCGGGAACGGTTTTAATCATTTCTCTTTGGACATCCTCCGGCAAGCTTGAAGACATTCCCTGAACATACATTTCGCATGTATCAGAACCCTCCGGCTCTATAAAAATCTGATGGGCGTTCTTATCAGGGAAAGTAACAATCTTTGTCTCTATGGAAGGGCAATACCTAACTCCAACTCCTTCTACGCCACCAGTATAAAGAGGCGAACGGTGAAGGTTTTCTTTTATGATATTATGAGTTTTTTCGTTGGTATAGGTTAGCCAGCAACTTTGCTGCTCCAGCTTCAAGCCTTCCGTCATAAAAGAGAAGCTTTGAATTCTTTCGTCCCCGGGTTGCTCAATCATTTTGGTAAAATCCACTGTTTTCATATTTATTCTTGCAGGCGTGCCGGTTTTAAATCTTCTTATCTCGAAACCCAGTTTCTTTAGGCTCCCGGTTAATTTTTTTGCAGGAAACAGACCGTTAGGCCCGCCTTCGTAGCTGATATCGCCTATGACTATTTTTCCGTTTAGAAATACCCCTGCAGCAATGATTACGGCCTTGCAGTGAAAGATAGCGCCAAGATTTGTGATGACACCGGTTACTTTATTGTCTTCAGCAAGGATTTCACAAATTTCTGTTTCTTTTATATATAAATTATCCTGTTCTTCCAACACTTTTTTCATTCGAAGCGAGTATTTCTTCTTATCCGCCTGAGCTCTCAGTGCCCTGACCGCCGGTCCTTTTTTAGTGTTGAGCTCCCTTATTTGAATCATTGTGGCATCTATATTTAAACCCATTTCCCCGCCCAGAGCATCTATTTCTCTGACCAAATTCCCTTTAGAAGGTCCTCCTAAAGAAGGGTTGCAAGCCATAAGGGCAATGCTGTCCAGATTTATTGTGGTCACAAGGGTCTTCATTCCCATTCTTGCGCATACCAAAGCTGCCTCGCTGCCTGCGTGCCCTGCGCCTATAACTATTACATCATATTCCCCCGCAAAATATTTCATTTTCTCACCTCTTTAGGTTACTTACCGATACAAAATCTGCTAAAAATCTCATTTATTATATCTTCCTCAACTGTATCCCCTGTTATTTCTCCCAGATACCTCCAGGCATCCTTAATATCAAGAGATACCAAGTCCACGGGTATGCTTTGCGCAACAGCTTCCAAAGCTTTTTCCAAGCTGTCTTCAGCCCTTTCCAGCAAATCTTTATGCCTGATATTTGACACCAAAGAGCTGCTTTTATTCTTTACATTGCCGCTGTAAACCGTATCTACAATAGTCTTCTTTAAATTTTCTATTCCGTCTGATTCCTTTATTGATATAAGAACTAATCTATCCTTATTAAATTGCTTTTCGATTTCTTTTAAATCATTATTTACTCCTAAATCTATCTTGTTGCCTACCACAATAACATCTTTATCCTTTACCAGCTCTATGATTTCCCGATCTTCTTTTGTCAGTTCCTCAGAAATATCCAGTATCAGGATTATCAAATCTGCTTTTGTAATGACTTCCTTTGTTCTTTCCACACCAATTTTTTCAACTGCGTCTTCCGTATGGCGCAGTCCCGCCGTATCTATTAATTTTAGCAAAACTCCGCCAAGATTCAAATACTCTTCTATTATATCCCTTGTGGTGCCGGGTATATCCGTCACGATGGCACGGTTTTCCTTCAAAAGAATGTTCAGAAGTGATGATTTGCCCACATTGGGCCTGCCTACGATAGCGGTATTCAAACCTTCTCTTTTTATCTTTCCTTCTTCATAAGTATCTAAAAGTACCTTTATTCTTTCTTTGGCCAAATTCGTATCTTGTCTGACATTTTCTGTGGTTACTTCTTCAATGTCATGTTCAGGAAAATCTACAGAAGCCTCTATATGTGTAATTACTGTTATCAAAATCTCCATAATTTCTTTAATTTGTACGGAAAGCAATCCGTCCAATTGGCCTAAGGCATTGTCCAAGCCGCCTTCTGTCCTGGCTGTTATTACGTCTATTACAGCCTCCGCTTGTGCCAAATCTATTCTCCCGTTTAAAAAGGCACGTTTTGTGAACTCGCCGGGCTCGGCAAATCTCGCACCGTTTTTTAGCACTAATTCAATTATCTTTTTAATAGATAAAATACCGCCATGGCAATGTATTTCTACAACATCTTCGGCAGTATAAGAATAGGGGCCTTTCATGATGACTGCTAATACCTCATCAACATTTTTATCTTCATCATCTACTATATGTCCGTAGGTCATAAGCCTATTCGGTATAGCTTTAACCTCTTTAGCCTTTTTACCCTTAAAAATTTTCTCAAGGATTTTTATTGATAAGCTGCCGCTCATCCTTACTATTCCTATTCCGGATTCACCTGGAGCCGTTCCAACAGCGGCAATTGTATCTTCAAACACATTTTCTTCCCCATTTCCGTTTATTAAAAAAACCCGGTTAATCCGGGTTATTTACAATCTATTATTACCTTTCTGTACGGTTCTTCGCCTTCGCTGTAGGTTA
>CAZMPR010000229.1:0-2793 GCA_964568265.1 uncultured Clostridiaceae bacterium
CCGTTTTCCAATACAACTCTATAGCTTTTAACCACATAACCTGCTATAGCTTTCTTTTCGATTACCTCTTGCCCAAAAGGCAAAGTCTCGTCATGAATTATTTTTACCTGAGGTTCAATCTTTTTTATAACATTTGTTCTTATCTCTACTGTTCTATTCGGATTTTCTTTTTTACCATAAATGCTGAAAGTAACTCTGTTGCCCTTTACTTCACCGTGTATATAAATAGGAGTAGCAGTATTATTCTCAAATTTCATATCTATATAATCACCTGAAATAGTGGCATCTCTTCCTAATCCAACATACTCGGAGGGCAATGAGTGATTCTTTCTTTCTACTATTTTCATATTGGACAGCAATGCCGCATTATACAATGTAGTTGAAATCTGACACAAACCTCCGCCTATACCATCTACATACTCGTTATTTATTATAACCTTTGCCATTCTGTATCCTTGATCCTCGAGTCTTGAGCCTATGACTTTGTATAGAGAAAATACTTCACCGGGATTTATCAATACATCCGTAACACTCTTTGTTGCAAGGGCAATATTAAAGGTTCTATTAGTATTTGTAGCGTCAAATTTTGTCGTATACTCACCCAATTTATCGTTAATACTGCTTAAATCGGACTTTTTTATTTCCGGTTCCATTATCTCAACCGGCAATTTCATTGTTGAGATATCATTCTTTTCAATGCTGTTCTTAATCATTGCCAGGGCCTCACTTTTGTCTAACTTTAATCCTTTTGTTTCCGGTGTTATTTCAAATTTCCCTGATTTTAATCTTATTGTAGCATCTGAGGAATTTCTATTTATGCTCATCGAAATATCGTCTATTTTCTTCGAAATATTTTCTTCATTATATGAAAAGCCCAAGGGTATTTCGTTTATTTTATACTTAGATCTTATGGATACAAAATAACGATTGAAAATGTTTCCACTCCTTCCTATTTTATATGCCTCATCAATGGCAGCTTCATAATTGTAGGAATAATCAATATCATTATAAGCTAACTTCCAAGATTTATCTTCAAAAACTAAAGTCAAATAAGTATTTTTCAATACTCCCTCATAAATGTCCTTTAGCTTTGAGAAAGCCTCATCCTTTGATAAATAGCCTACATCAATATCATTTATATAAATATTTGATAAAATTTTTTCCGTAGATAAAAGCATATAGCCTGATAAAACAATTAATAAAAGCAGTAGTATTGCCAAAACTATCAATACTTTTATAAAATTAAGTTTCAAAAGAATAACTCCCCTCTCAATAACTTTTCTATGAATTAGACTGATTACAATCGGTATAGTTTCTGATATATTATTCCTCTTATACATATATATTCTAACCAGATTTAATCCTATACTTTTCATATTATTTTATAATGAAAAACCTGTTCTCTATCTTGATAAATAACCTTTACTTACTTAGTATGTTTAGTTTGTAAGCATTTAATTAAAACACAATTTTGTTATCTTCTATAATCAATGACAATAATCCTTTTTAATATGCATACAAAAAATTATAAAACAAAACATATTCATAATACAATAAAAAATTCTACTATTTTCATGTTTTAATTAGTTAAAAAAAACAAATGCTAAATCAGAGAACATATAAGTTTTAAATTATAAAAAATATTCTCTGGTTGTATATGCTCATATTATCGAATAACGAAAGGAAGTGGCTAGAGTATGAATAGAAGAAGAAATATCATAGCTATGGGTATCGGGACCATAGGCGGATTAATTCTTTTACCTATGGTAAGCGGAAGATTTAGAAAAAAAGTAAGCCGTACGGGAAGAAACATGTTCTTTAAAGTATCGGATTATATTCAAGATATAGCGGATATAAAAAGATAGATAACCGGGCTGTAACAGGCCCGGTTATCCTATTTGACCAACCTAATTTTATTTTCATTTACATAATCGCTCTTTAATATTCCCATCAATATTTCATCATAGAATTCTCCGTCTATATAAGCCGATTTACGTGACTTTCCCTCGTATTTAAAACCACATTTAATGTAGCAATTGGATGCCCTGCTATTATACTCATACAGCTTCAGCGAAACTCTGAAGATATCTAATTTATAAAATGCATATTTTAGAATCGTTCTGATAGCATCCTCCCCGTAACCCTTGCCCCAATAGTTTCTATCACCGATTCTTATTCCTAATTTACAGCTTTGGTTTATTTCATCAAAATTGTATAATTGAATTGTGCCGATGGGCTTACCTTCTTTAGTTTCTATAATCAAATTCATAGGATCATAACCGAAACCTTTTGCAAGGTTTTGCTTTAATGCCGGGATGTTTAACTTTCCCTCTGCCCATCCCGCCAGTTTATTTAAATCTTTGTCACTATACCAATTAATCAAATAAAAAATGTCCTTTTCCCGACCTTGCCTTAGTATTATTTTTTCGCCTACTAAACAGTCTTTTTCTGCTTTTTCTTTCGTTATTGAAACAGAACCCATAACTGTGGGAATAAGCTTGAATAACTTATAGGGTTTGTTCAAGTATTTGTCCTTGTTAGAAAGTATATCCTCCATCAATGATTTTTGAATGTTAAAACTTACTTCCGCATTTTCATCTATACCGTCTTTTATAATATTGCCTTCATTGCTTGTATAAATAGTATAATTTCCAATTGTTTTTCCTTTGTCTTTAACATAGAAAGCAAAATTGCCCGAGCTGTGAAAAAGAGTTTTGATAGCCAATAATTTAAACAGCGGATATTTATTGAAAAATGTTTTAAAAAGCTGTGATGCCGTGTCGGCAAAGTATT
>CAZMPR010000230.1:0-2791 GCA_964568265.1 uncultured Clostridiaceae bacterium
ACCGGGCAAAGTGAAAATGTCTCATACGGGACCCGGCGGCTCAGGCCATGTGCAAAAACTGATATACAATAAGTTGGGCTTGGATATAGCCGATACCGCATATCCCGGCGGCAGTGATTGCATAATAGCAGTCTTAGGAGACCAGGTGGATTTCACAAATTCCAACTATTCCACCGTTACCGGCTATTTGGATAGCGGAGACTTAAAACTTCTTGCTATCTCAGCCACCTACAGGCTGGAAAAGTATCCGGATGTTCCTACCTTGGCTGAGGTTATCCCTGAATCCGCCGATTACCTGAATACACCTTTTACCCCGTTATCTTTAATGGTGCATAAGGATGTATCGCCGGAGATTCAGGAAGTGCTGAAAGTAGCTGCGGAAAAGGCAGTTTCTGAAGATGAATGGGAAGACTATGTCTCCAAAAACAGTTTGGAAAAGTTATATGAAAAGTATCCTGATGAAGCATCGGCAAAAGAATTTTATGCAAATTGGGAATCCCTTGTTTCTTGGCTTCTTTATGATGCCGGTGCAACAAAATACAGCCCGGAGAAATTCGGCATACCTCGACCGTAAAAAACGGAAATCAATTATGTCATCCTTAGGGCTGTGCCCGAAGGATCTTCGATCTTCGATGGCTGAAATAAATTTGGGGCGGTTAAATTGTATAAGAACGCAAAAAAGTATTTTATAAATGATAACATTCAGGACGGTATCTTTTCTTTCATACTGTCCGTTTCTTTATTGTTTTATGGATTAATCAATCATTACAGTTTAAATAAGGCAGAATGGAAGACATCTCCTTATTTATTTCCTATTCTAATATCAGTAATCATTATTTTTCTTTCATTTTCACTTTTGAATTATGGATTCAATGAAATAAAAGCTGAGACCAAAAATATAAAAGTCCCCATTAAAATAAAAGATATCATAACTACTGTTGTATCTTCCATAGCTTATTATAAAATAATGTCCTTCACAGGCTTTGTGATAGCAACAATTTTATTTTTAGCATTTATGTTTTTATATTTTGGTGAAAGAAGAACTTGGTATGCGGCTTTTATTTCTATGGCTTGCTCTTTTGGAATTTATGGATTATTTGCAATCTTTTTAAAGGTTATGTTGCCCTAAAGGGGGATTATGGTGAAGGATTTATTAGGCATAGCACCTTATTTTTTTAATTTACATTTTATTTTAATGGTTTTTATAGGTGCGTTAGCCGGGTTGTTTGTCGGTGCTATTCCCGGGCTGTCCGTTTCTATGGCTACGGCCTTATTGGTATCAATCACATACTCTTGGTCAACTGCCCATGCTTTGGCTACAATTATGGGTGTTTATGTTGTAGGAGTTTTTTCCGGTGCGATCTCGGCTATTTTAATCAATATTCCCGGAGCGCCATCATCGGTTGTCACTACTCTTGACGGGTATCCATTGGCTAATAAAGGAGAGGCCTATAAGGCTTTGAAATATGCTACACTGTATTCTTTTATCGGTACTGTTTTCGGATTTTTAGCTCTTGGCATATTTGCCGGTCCCATAACAAAGATAGCCCTTAAATTTACTCCCATGGATTACTTTTTATTGGCTCTGTTCGGATTGTCAACAGTAGGTTCTTTAACTGGGAAAAGTTTTGCCAAAGGCTTGATGAGTGCTTCGATAGGGTTGGTTATCAGCATGGTGGGAATTGATTCCGTAATGGGCACCCCGCGTTTAACCTTCGGCATATACGGATTGCAATCCGGTATAAATATAGTTCCTGCTCTTGTAGGGCTATTTGGGTTTTCCGAGGTACTTCATATCATCTCAAAAGGACATTTAGAGTCTGAAGTATTAAAGATTACAAAAACTATGGTGCCTATAAAAAATATGCTGAAGTATTTTTTGCGTTCCTTATATTACAGTACAATAGGCACTTTGGTCGGTGTTTTGCCCGGAGTAGGGGGACCTGTTGCCTCTTTTTTGGCTTACGGAGAGGCAAAAAGAATTGTAAAAAACCCGTCCGTTCCATTTGGGGAAGGGGAGATAGAAGGTATCGTGGCAAGTGAATCTGCCAACAATGCCTGTATCGGCGGAGCTTTAATACCTATGCTGACTCTTGCCGTGCCGGGTGACGCCGTGACGGCAATTATACTTTCGGTATTCTATGTCCACGGCCTTCAGCCAGGCCCCATGTTTATAAAAACCAGCCCGGAAATGTTCCATGCTATATTGGCGGGAGGGTTGATTGGAAGTATATTCTTATTATTATTAGGGTTTTATTTAGGACCCAAAATAAGCAAAGTTGTAACTATACCCAAAAGGCTTCTAATGCCGATAATAGTTGTTCTTTGTGTGATTGGAGCTTTTGCAGTTAATAATCGGATGTTTGATGTGTCTTTAATGTTTTTCTTCGGAATTTTAGGCTTTTTTATGAGAAGGCGCGATTATCCGGTGGCGCCTATGACATTGGCGATTGTATTAGGCGGCATGATGGATTCTAATTTTAGACGGGCTATTTCTTTAGCCTCTTCCGAAGATAATTTCATATCTGCCCTCTTAGGCCGCCCGATAACTATAGTTTTGCTTCTCCTAACGCTTTTTGTTATAATTTCTAACATCCCGGCTGTAAGGTTGAAACGATAGTTTCTAATTCTTCAAGTATCACTGGACCCAATTCCGTTATGCTTCCGGCGCCTACCGTCATTACCAAATCACCGGGCTTAGCGTTTTCGGCTATATGTTTAGCTATGTTTTCAAAGCCTTCTATATAAATAGCATTATTGCTGACCTTATTGATTGCTGACGTTAAATCCT
>CAZMPR010000231.1:0-851 GCA_964568265.1 uncultured Clostridiaceae bacterium
CCTCACTGTTTTAAAAACGAAAAAACCAATTTTTCTAAGCAATCAAACATATCTTAATACCTACGGCAAACAGATAAATACTATAAACAGCACCATACCTTTTAAAATATCGCCGGATAAATACGGCGCAGTGGAAATAGCAAAAGACATAACCAAAGAGAAGGAGCTTTTGAGAAAGCTGCAAATACTGCAGCAGGAATTGGCAACCAATGATACGGGGAAAAAGAATGTAAAAGGCTATACCTTCAGGTGCATTATCGGCGAAGACGATGAGTTTTTAAATACAATATCCTATGCGAAGGCAGCGTCCAAATCATCTTCCACAGTATTTATCTACGGTGAAACAGGTACCGGCAAAGAGCTTTTTGCACAAAGCATTCATAACGAAAGCAACAGGCACAGCAAGCCCTTTATTGCTCAGAATTGTGCGGCTCTCCCCGAAACCTTGTTGGAAGGAATATTGTTCGGTACCACAAAGGGCAGCTTTACAGGTGCTATAAACAGACCCGGTCTTTTCGAGCAGGCTGACGGCGGTACTTTGCTTTTGGATGAAATAAACTCTATGAGTTTACCCTTGCAGGCAAAGCTTCTCAGAGTTTTACAGGAAGGCTTTATCAGAAGACTTGGCGGCCTTACGGATATTCCCTGTGATGTAAGAATTATTGCGACAACCAATGAAGAACCTCAAAAAGCCATAGAAAGAAATGCTTTGAGAAAGGACTTATATTACAGATTGAATGTAATAAATATACGAATACCACCCCTTAGAGACAGAAAAAAGGATATCACACTTTTGGCAGAGCATTTCATTAAAAAATATAATTTAATACTCCAAAAAGATGTATGGAATC
>CAZMPR010000231.1:861-2760 GCA_964568265.1 uncultured Clostridiaceae bacterium
ATTGAAAGCGCAATGAATATGATAGAAAAGGAGCATATTCTAAAACCCGCACACCTATCAACAAAAATCAAAGATATGATAATAAAGAACAAAAACCTTGACGATATAAAGTATATGATAAATGATAATGACACCTTAGACGAGGTATTAAACGGAATCGAAAGAGAGCTTATCACAAATTCATTGAAAAACCATTCTTTCAATATTACCAGAGCTGCCGAAAGTTTGGGCATTAAGAGGCAAAGTTTACAACATAAAATAAAGAAATATAAAATAGATAACAAAAGAATTAGTAAGTATTAAAAAAGTAGTTAGCGGATAAAATATGAAAAACCGCATAAACTTTGGAAAATATATAATTCATAGGGTTATAAGCGTCATAGGTGCAAACATATTTGCACCTAAAGTTTTGTTACGCCTCTAATTACCAATAATTATATGTGATAGATAAAGAGGGAAGTGCAAAATGATTTGCCTTAACAGCAAAAATACTTGCATGGATAGTTATTTTTAGAATATTATGAAGACATAAGTCCTATTTTGCCATTTTTATATATAAAATATGTACATTTAACACAATTAAGGCTAAAAATACGACAATTTCCGACCTATCTTTTGGCATGATAATTGCTAAATTAATACATGTAGACAAACGTACAACTATTATAAAAATAAGGAGGATAAACATGGAGAGAGAAAATGTAAAAGTCATAATTTGGGGACTTGGTTCAATGGGCGGCGGCATGGCAGAAATGATACTTAAGAAAAAGGGTATTGAGGTTGTCGGAGTTGTCGGAAGAGGCGCTAAATTAGGAAAAAGCATGTACGATTATTTAAGCGTAGAGAGAGGAGATAATCCCGACATAATCATAGGCACATATGAAGAAGTAATAACTGAAAAAGCTGCTGATGTTGTACTTATTTGTACCGACTCTTTTGTTAAAAATACATTCGATAAGATTAAATACTGTTTGGAAAAGAAAATAAACGTAATATCCAGTGCGGAGGAAATGGCATATCCAATGCAGCAAGAACCTGAATTGGCAGCAGAGATGGATAGAATTGCAAAAGAAAACGGTGTAACAGTATTGGGAACCGGCATTAACCCGGGACTGATAATGGACTTATTAGTAGTATGCTTAACGGGCTGTTGCATCGATGTAGAACATGTTTTGGCAAGAAGAGTAAACAGCTTGTCACCCTTTGGACCCTTAGTAATGCATGAACAGGGAATCGGAACCACAGTTGAAGAGTTTAAAGAAGGTGCCGCAACAGGCAAAATTGCAGGTCACGTAGGATTCAACGAATCCATTGCTATGATAGCCAATGCTTTGGGCTGGAAGCTCAGCGGAGAAGTTAAACAAACTATGGAACCCATAGTTTCAACAGTATACAGAAAAGCTCCCCATGCAGAAGTTCAACCCGGGGATGTAGCCGGATGCGCAATGAAAGGCTTCGGTTATGTAGACGGTGAATTAAAGATTGAAATGGATCATCCTCAGCAAATCGAACCCGAATTGGAAGGGACACATACAGGAGACTATGTAATCATCAAAGGCACACCGAACGTAAACGTAGCAAATCAACCCGAAGTTCCCGGCGGAATCGGAACTATCGCAATGTGCGTTAACATGATACCCCATGTCATCAATGCAAGACCCGGCCTGAAGACTATGATAGACTTACCGGTGCCGAGAGCAATGATGGGTGACGTTAGAGATTTAATTGAAAAATAATTATATAGAGGAGAATCAATCTCCTCTTCTTAAAATTGAGACCCAAAATATAAAACTGTATCAGTTTAAATTTTAATATAAAGCGAAGGTGAGGTATTTAAATGGAAATTGCAAAGAAAGGCGATTGGGTGCAGATTCATCAAATAGTATTGAAACCTGAAGA
>CAZMPR010000232.1:0-2745 GCA_964568265.1 uncultured Clostridiaceae bacterium
TGGTTCGGGACCAAGAGGCCGCAGGTTCAAGTCCTGTTGCCCCGACCATTTTTGCTCATCCCTTGCTTATCAAATCTTGATACAAGTTGTTGTATCTCCTAATATTCTATAGTATAATTAGTTGAATGTAATTAACCCATTTTCACCGTTAGCTTATGTTAAGCTTCCTGAAATATGGAGGCTTATTAATATGTAATTTAACAGAATAATTTGGGCAAGTATAGGAGTTTTAGACCAATCTTTACTTTTTATATAATGTTTACGGTAACTAAATTTTACTGAAAGATGGTGAATATATGACGCTTGATATGCTTTTGCAACATTTGGCTAACGGGATATCTTTGGGCAGCCTTTATGCACTTATAGCGATAGGTTATACAATGGTCTACGGAATATTAAGACTAATTAACTTTGCCCATGGTGACATTTTTATGATGGCCACATATTTTGCATTTTATAGTACTGTTTCATTCGGTCTTCCATGGCATTTTTCTTTTTTGATAGCAATTATTTTAACTACTTTATTAGGTATGCTTGTGGAAAATTTAGCTTACAGACCTTTAAGAGATGCGCCTAAAATTTCAATTTTAATATCGGCTATAGGGGCATCGTTTTTAATTGAGAATCTTGCAATCATTTTATTCGGAGGCAGACCGAAGGCTTTTCCCACTTCGGAATTATTCACTAAGGTTATAATAATCAAGAATGTATCTATTCAAAGGCTGTTTTTTATTATCCCTTTTACAACAATTGCCCTTTTGTTGGTCTTGGTGTATATAATTAATCATACTAAAACGGGAATGGCCATGAGAGCAGTATCAAAGGACCATGAGACAGCTAAATTAATGGGAATAGATATAGACAGAACCATCACTATAACCTTTGGTATCGGTTCTGCATTAGCGGCTGTGGGGGGAATGATGTGGGGGCTCAAGTTTCCTCAAATTCAACCCTTGATGGGCATAATACCGGGATTAAAATGTTTTATAGCAGCGGTAATAGGCGGTATAGGAAGTATTTCAGGAGCAGTATTCGGAGGGTTTATGTTGGGTGTAGGTGAAATAATGTTAGTGGCATTACTTCCAAATCTAACCGGATACAGAGATGCTTTTGCTTTCGTGCTGTTAATCATAATATTGTTATTTAAACCGACAGGTATTATGGGTGAAAAAATATCGGAGAAGGTGTAACTATGAAGAAGAGAAATATATATTTAACCGTTATTTCCTTGATAATATTTTTAATCTTTATAACCTATGCACATTTTACATTTGATGCTTATAAATTGAGAATATTAAATCTTTGTGCAATTTATACCGTATTGGGACTCAGCATGAACCTGATATACGGGTTTACAGGCTTGTTTTCTTTAGGGCATGCAGGCTTTATGGCGGTAGGAGCATATGCCACGGCATTGTTAACACTGCCTGTAACAATGAAAACACAAAACTTCTTTTTAGCGCCGATAGTTGAACCGTTGGCTAACGTTGTATGGCCATTCTTTCCTTCTTTATTGGTTGGCGGTCTTTTAACGGCTTTTATAGGATTTCTTATAGGCGCGCCAGCTTTAAGGCTTAAAGGAGACTATCTGGCAATAGCAACCCTCGGGTTTGCCGAAATAATAAGAATTATTATTATAAACGCCCAAAGGGTGACAAACGGTGCATTAGGTTTAAAGGGTATTCCCGCAACAACAAACCTTTGGTGGAGCTTTGGAACGGCTGTGGTTACAATCATTTTTATGATGTTTTTAATCAATTCCAGTTATGGGAGGGCTTTTAAAGCCATCAGAGAAGATGAGATTGCGGCTGAGAGCATGGGAATAAGCCTGTTTAAGCATAAAGTATTATCCTTTACCATAGGTGCTTTTTTTGCCGGTATTGGCGGAGGGCTTCTGGGAAATCTTTTGGGAACTATAGACCCCGCACTGTTTAAATTTACTTTGACTTTTAATATATTACTGATAATTGTGTTGGGCGGCATAGGAAGCATAACGGGGACGGTAATATCCGCCTTTATAGTTACTATAGCCGGTGAGGTATTAAGATTCCTAGATCAATCAATAAATCTTGGATTTGTGGTGATTCCCGGCATAACCGGAATGCGTATGGTAGTGTTTTCACTGCTTCTAATGTTGGTAGTTTTATTCTATAGACACGGTTTGATGGGCACCAATGAATTTGATTGGGATAGATTAATAGATAAATTGTCTTTCAAAAAACCTCTTGCAAAAAGGAGAGATTAAAAATGGAAATGTTAAGAACCGATAATGTGACAATGCAGTTCGGAGGATTGACGGCAGTAAAAGATTTCAATTTAGTCTTGAATGAAGGAGAGATTATTGCACTCATAGGCCCCAACGGTGCAGGTAAAACTACTATATTCAATATGATAACCAGCGTTTACAAACCCACAAGGGGTAAAATATACTTTAAAAACATAGATATTACTCATTCGGCGCCTCATCTTGTTACTAAGTTGGGTGTAGCGAGAACTTTTCAGAATATAAGGCTTTTTAAGGATTTGTCAGTGTTGGATAACGTTTTGATAGCAAACCACCTTCATTTGAAATCCAACGTATTTGAGGCTATTTTTAGAGCTTCCAAGTACAATAAAGAAGAAAGGTTAATGAGGGAGAAAACTTTAGATTTATTAGATATTGTTGGTTTGGCAGATTTAAAAAATGAAAAGGCAAGTTCTTTACCTTACGGTAAACAAAGAAAACTTGAGATAGCAAGGGCTTTG
>CAZMPR010000233.1:0-1631 GCA_964568265.1 uncultured Clostridiaceae bacterium
CTACATTTTTATGATAGTTGTCCACTCCCATAATGTCAAACAGCGCATCGTATAGAGGTCTAAGGTAGGGGTCTACCTTGTCCTGTAAATCCCCCGGCAAAAACCCCAGCTTCTCTCCGGCTTCTACTGCAGGTCTTGTCAATATTATTCTACTAATCTCTTTGTTTTTAAAAGCCTTAATAGCCATAGCCATAGCCAAATATGTTTTTCCCGTACCGGCAGGCCCTATAGAAAAAACAATCTCATTGTTTTTTATTGCATTTATATATTTTCTTTGCCCCAGCGTTTTACATCTTATAATTTTGCCTCTTGCCGTGGTGTAAATAATATCATTCAATTCTTTTGTTTTTTGATCTTCACCTTCTCTCACAAGTCTTATGGTGTAATCTATCGTGTGATTAGAAATAATCTGATTCTCATCAAGTTTATCAATAAGAAGTTTTATAACTCTAACTGCCATGACGGCATTTTCTTCATCTCCGATAATCCTCAGTTCTCCTTCTCTCACGATGATATCAACATCAAATTCATTTTGTATAAAATTAAGATGCTCATCATAATCTCCGAATAAACTTTTAGAATTATCTAAGTTGGTAATTTCAACTCTTTCTTCTATTATATTTTTTACCAAACTACTTTCCTCCAATTTTAATGTAAAAATTCTATAATTTGATTTTCGGCAATATCCTCGATTACCTCTACAGATATTTTCCCGATTATTGACTCTTCGTTTGAAAAATACTCAACCTTTTTATTTAAGACTATTGAATCTTTAGGGTAATGCAGCTTTGTTTTTTCGTTCAACCGTTCATAACAACGTTTCTTTGCTTCTTCAGTATCCAAAACTTTTTCTTTTGGTATTAGTTCCGAAAAAGTAACTGTAATAAGCTTAAAAGGGAAAACGTAGTCACCGAAAATAAAAATGTAATCTTCATTAATATTCTTATTATAGTCTTTATAAGGGATAGTTATATTCCTTTTCGGACCTTTACCTATAAATTCTAAACTATAAACCTTTTTCGTCCTGCCGCTACATTTATAGTCTGTCTGTTTCAATGGTATTTCTTCTACATCCTCATACCATGTCTTGGCAAAAACCTTGGCCATAGAATGAACAAGCTTGATTTCAGCATTTTCTCTTTGTATTATTCCAGTAACTAAAAGCTGTCCCTTTGTTACAGTATCCCCATCTTTAGCTACCCCATCACCGTTTAAAACAAGTATTTTATCAATGACGGCATTTTTTGAAGCTATTATATTACACGGCTCTTCAATATTTATTTGTTCAGGTTCAGCTATCTTCTCCGATACTGTAACATACGCTTTTGTTCCTTTTATCTCAATTCCAATCCAAGTTAATTCAGTCATACTGACCAATACTGCATTTTCTATATGCCTTTTATCTATTTTAGCTTTGAGTATTCCCTCTTTTAATCCCGCATCCTCCAGCTTCTCCAATATATCATTTTCAGCGACGGTCCTTTGACCGCTGATTTCAATCATCCAAATATAAGAACTCAAAATATATAAAAAAATAAGCAGTGCCCCTAATCCGAAAAACAGCAACTTTCTTTTTTTCATTATTTTTATTTTAAAGGGCAACCCGCATTTTTCCTGAATGTTGATACTGC
>CAZMPR010000233.1:1641-2736 GCA_964568265.1 uncultured Clostridiaceae bacterium
TTTTCAACCCTGATACCTTTAACAGTAATAATAGCATAACCACAAAAATAATTCCATAGACGCACAAGAAACAAGGAACCACCCCGCCTAAAAATTTATACTCTTAATTCTCCCCTGTATTATAATCTCATCTTGTACAATTGATTTTATGAATAGATTGATACCGTTAATAATAAGGATGCCGCTGCCTGAATTAATACTTATTTTATTATCACAGTAGTCAATGATGCCTTTATGGTTTTCGATAGTAATATTATCGGCACCGACTATAGTTATTTTTGAAATATCGAGGACTATTTCTTTAGGCAATTCCAAGGCATCTGATAACCTTTCTCTTATCTTATAAGACTTTTCGTTCATCGTTCACACCTCTATAATAATTTATGTATTGCCTTAATCTTTAGAACAGAAAACCTTTAAGATGCTTTCGCTATATTTACAATAAAAAAGTCCTCCAAAGTCCTCGGATTGTTAAATCCGAATTACCATGGAGAACCGTTTTATTTATAGGCAATATATTATCGTTTCAAGGCCTTAGGTTTGCCTAAAACTTCAGCCATTACTATAGCTCTTTGCATATCTGTTAAATCAACAATCGGTGTTCTTCTAAGTTCCTGCGAAGGGCTGCTCATTTTTAGCGGCTTTTTTACCTCAGTAAAAAGAGGCTTTCTATCATTATCTATAAAAGAATTATCTATAATTTTTTCTGCCGCCGTAGGTCTATTAACTAAAACTTGTTTTTTAGGTCGCATAAAAATCTCATCTTCCAATAGGCTCCTAAAATCTCTGCCCCTTGAAGCAGAGGACTTAGGCATTTTTCTGCCGGTTGCTTGTCTTTTGTTTTGTTTTTTAGCAGTCCCTATAATATTCATGATTATTGAAAATATTATAAAGACTATAATTAAATCCAATGCTTCTCACCTCTTTAGCCAACAATCTAATCATCAATAGCCTTCATTTTCTATTTTTTATCCTTATCGGATACGTCAACTTTACCTGACTTTGAAATAGAATCTCTCATTTGTGTATCGGCCTGAATATTTTGCATATTAAAGTAATCCAATACTCCTAAATTACCTGTACGCAATGCATCTG
>CAZMPR010000234.1:0-525 GCA_964568265.1 uncultured Clostridiaceae bacterium
CTAGGCGGGAAGTTAAATCCTATGCGTGGGATTTTTTAAGTAGACATTACCTAAAGGCATTTTTAGTTTGCCTCATTGCATGGGCCTTAGGAGGCAGCATTACACATAATGCCGGTTGGGAGAAACCTGATAAACATTACAAAAACACCATATATGATAATGATAAGGTAACAATCGTATTGAAAAATCCTATCACAAATTTCGGCTTGAAGAAAATAGGTCTGTCCTATAAGTTTAAAATAGCAAAAGGTTTCATCCCCATTGCACTTTTTGCTTCTCTCGCCCTTGGTATATTTGTGGGAAATGTTGCAGAAGTGGGTAAGGTCAGGTATTTTCTTAAGGGTTTTAAAAGCGATGAAGCCGATGTGGGAGATATGTTTTCATCCTTTAATTCCGAAGAGTATTTTGATGTTGTAAAAACCCAATTTTTCAGAGGATTGTATATTTTTTTATGGTCTTTATTGTTTATAATACCGGGAATTATAAAATCCTATGAATACAGAATGGTACCCTATATTATTTCAA
>CAZMPR010000234.1:535-2728 GCA_964568265.1 uncultured Clostridiaceae bacterium
TACCATGGGATGATGCAATCAGAAGGAGCAGGCATATGACTGATGGACATAAGTGGAATATGTTTGTTTTGGATTTATCATTTATAGGTTGGGATATTTTAGGGGCATTGTTTTTCGGTATAGGAGGTATTTTTGTTATCCCCTATGAGGAAGCCTCTTTTGCAAGATTGTATAATATCATATCCGGCAACGATGACAATGAAATCGATGTTCAATACACAGTAGAGGTCGACGACTCTGTCTACCCGAATAACATAAAACAGAAACAGTAACACAGTAGGGATCGACGACTCTGTCGACCCGATTAACATAAAACAGAGCAGTAACACAGTAGAGGTCGACGACTCTGTCGACCCGAATAATAAAAGATATAAATAGAAAAACATAAGAAAGGCCAGATAATATGAAATTAATGTACAAAGGCAAAACAAAAGACGTATATGCAATGGATGACGGCAATTATTTATTGAAATTCAAAGACGATGTCACCGGTGAAAACGGGGTATTTGATCCCGGCGCCAACACGGTAGGCTTAACCATGGAAGGAGCCGGCAGGGCTGCTCTCAGGCTGACAAAGATGTTTTTTGAAATATTGCGGGATGGAGGTATACCCACCCACTACATTGATACAGATATAGAGAAAAACACAATGACGGTTATGCCGGCAGAAGCCTTTGGAAAGGGCATTGAAGTGATCTGCCGCTACAGGGCTGTGGGAAGTTTTATCAGAAGATACGGAATGTATGCCCAAAACGGAATGCCTCTTAATGCTTATGTGGAAATAACCCTTAAGGACGATGAACGCCAAGACCCTCTTATTACAGAAGATGCACTATGTATGCTGGGGATATTGACTAAGGACGAGTATCAGACTTTAGTCAGCCTTACTAAAGAAATTTCAAATATTGTAAAAGAGGAATTGGCGAAAAAGGCTATGGAGCTTTATGATATTAAACTTGAATTCGGCAGAGTGGGTGTGGATAAACATATAGCTCTTATAGATGAAATTTCGGGAGGAAATATGAGGGCTTTCAAAGACGGTGAACAAGTTGAGCCGTTGGTATTAGAAAAGATATTATTGGGATACTGATATGTAGACTTTGCCTGTGTTAAAAATGCCTATTATATATTTAAGGCAAGAAAATCGGATAACAAATTTGTAAAACAGATAGGTTTTTTATTACCATCTGTTTTTCTATCTTTTATTTTTAAAATATGATAATATATATTATAAGCTTTTCGATAGGCAAGACATTTTATATAATCCAACGGCAGAAGCAACTATACAATATAGTTTGGCAGTAGAATGCCTGTTAAGGTAGGATAAAATGAATAAAATAAAGCACACACTTCTTATTGCCGCCAGCGTTGCATTAGCATCACAGTTTAATCTCAGCTATTTTGTAAAAGGTTTTATAATAACTTTATCAGTAGTGTTACTACCAATTTTTCTTTATAACTATGAAGAACAAAACCCGATAATCGTAGGATTTGCCACCGGCATTATTTCACCTCTCTTTAGAGGGGTTATTGTATATTTCGGAAACAGAGACCTGAATCTTACTTTTGAGTTGGTGGGCCCTGATGTGTTTTTTTACTTTACCTACGGGATAATATTCTATATTGCTTACTTCAGGGCTGCAAAGAAAGATTTAACAAGATTTGTTCTATCGGCTTTAGCCTGCGATTTTTTATCAAATATTGTGGAGATGAGTATTAGGACAAGAGTGGCAGATATGAGCCTTAATATAATTAAGGATCTGATTATAATTGCTTCCGTCAGAGCGATTATTGTATTGGGTATTGTCATATCGGTGAAACATTACAGGTCCTTTTTGATAAAAGAAGAACATGAGTCCAGATACCGTAAACTCATGCTTCTTACCTCCGGATTCAAGAGCGAAATATACTTCATGAACAAGAATATTACTCAAATAGAAGATGTTATGAAGAAATCCTATAACGCATATAAGATGATCTTTGAAAGTAATTATCCGAAAGAACTTAAGAACCTTTCTTTGGATATTGCCAAAGACGTACATGAAATAAAGAAGGACTATATAAAGATAATTAAAGGTTTGGAAGCCATATCAAAAGATAAGATAGATTATTCCAAGATGAATATAAACGATATTGTAAGCATTTTGGAGACCAATACAAAGGAATACATAATAGCAAATAATTTAGATATAA
>CAZMPR010000235.1:0-2725 GCA_964568265.1 uncultured Clostridiaceae bacterium
GACTATATTAAAGGTTCTTTGAATAAGATACCATATGCAAATATCGATGTCAATAAATTATTTTTCAAAATTTTTTATAAACAAATCCTCTTAAAACTTTTGCAACCTTCTTCACTTTTTAATATTTTCCTAAAGTTTTAAATATTATATACTATGAAGAATTTGGAGGAGTTTGATGTAATGAAAAAAAATTCATATTTAAAAGGGGCTTTTATACTTTCTCTTACTAACCTTATAACAGGTATCATCGCATTTATATATAGAATATTTCTTACAAAGTCTGTCGGTACAGAAGGCATCGGAATTTATCAATTAGTACTACCTCTTTACTATTTCTTTATCACAATGGTTGCCAGCGGTTTGGTTACCACAATTTCAAAATTGGTTGCAGAAAACAGAGTTAAAAGCAACTACACAATTATTTACAAGATTGTGAAGATTGCCTTAGTAGCATCAGGTTTATGGAGTGCTGTGCTGTCATTTTTTATAGCATTAAATGCGAATTTTTTAGCTGACTATATATTAAAAGATTCGCGAACCGCATATTCTGTCATGATTTTTACGCCGGCAATTGTTTTTATCGCCTTATCGGCTGTTTTAAAGGGTTACTTTTACGGAATGGAACAAGTCAGTATTCCCTCTGTTATAGATATAGGTGAAAAAGCGGTAAGATTAGTTTTTTTGATATTCGCAACACGATACTTCATCGTTTTTGGTATTGAATTTGTATGTGCAGGTGCAATGCTTGCTATGGTCTGTGGAGAAGTATTAAGTTTGATTCTCCTTTTTTTCTTTTATAAATACAATAAGAAGGAAAAAATAGTTGAGTCAAAAAGATATAAAACCGTATTTATAATAAAAAGCATCCTAATTCCCCTTATCCCTTTATCTATTGGAGGAAATATCGAAAGCATATTGGATATGATTGATGCTGCGCTTATACCGTCGAAACTGATTGAATCCGGATTCACAAAGCCGGAAGCCTTATCTTTATATGGCGAGTTAACAGGTATGGTAATTCCGCTTCTCTATTTCCCCTTGATTATAATAGCTTCATTGTCAACAACCTTAGTTCCTTCCATAGCCTATTCTTATGCTTCTAAAAATCAGAATGAGCTGAATAAAAAATGCAATGATTCATTGGCCATTGCATCTATCGTCGGATTTGCATCATCCATAATATTTTTGACCTATCCCGTTGAACTGTGCCGCGTGCTATATAGTTGTCCCGAAGCCGGTACATTACTGTTTTGGTCTTCATTTCCTTGCATACTTGAATATTGGTTGTTTACAATAATGGCAATATTAAACGGTGCGGGCTTTCAAAGCAAAGTTCTTCAATGCACCTTGGCAAATATTTTGTTAATGACCTTATCTATTGTTTTTTTGATGCCGATTCAAAAACTAAATATATATGCATATGTAATAGGTTTTGCTATAAGTTCTTCTTTTGTGGTGCTTAGAGGATTATACATAATGCAGAAAAATATTAAAATCAGACTTGATTTTAAGAAAGCAGTCTTAAAACCATTTATTTGTTCCCTTTTAATGCTTGCATCAATAAAATCATTAAACAACTACCTGACATTGTACAGTTCAACCCGTTATAACATGATATTTTCATATATTGCAGGCTTGGCAGTATATTTTTTCTTCCTTTTAGTTTTAAAAGTTATTAACCCTGTTAAGCCCAATAAGTTTTTTAATATATAAAGGCATGAATACTATTGATAGCATACATGCCTCTATCTTTTGTTTTAAATTTTTATCTTATAGCTTTAACAGGGCTTGCATTTAAAATATCTTCCGATACATTATCAAATTGTTTAAAATTCTCTATAAAATCCTCGGCAAGCCTTTTTGCCGTTTTATAATACTCATCTATATTATCCCAAGTATTTGATGGATTCAATACGGTGTCCGGTACATTTGGACAACTTTGGGGGATTGCCAATTTAAAGATAGGATCTTTTGCATATTCTACATTTTCCAGTTCTCCATTCATTGCAGCCCTTACCATCGCTCTTGTATACTTTAGCTTTATTCTGCTTCCTACACCGTAAGGTCCTCCCGTCCAACCCGTATTTACTAAGAATACTTTAACGTTGTATTTATCAATTTTTTCGCCTAATAGCTTTGCATAAACCTGTGGGTGCAATAACATAAAAGGTGCTCCGAAACATGTTGAAAAAGTTGCTTTAGGGTCAACTATACCTCTTTCCGTACCTGCCAATTTGCTGGTATATCCGGACATAAAATGATACATAGCTTGTTCTTTTGTCAATTTAGAAATAGGAGGCAATACTCCGGTAGCATCGGCAGTCAAAAAAATTATTGTTTTAGGTATTTGGCCTAAGCCGCTTTCTATAGCATTATCTATATGGGTTACAGGGAAAGCTGCTCTGGTATTCTCTGTATATTTACTATCATCATAATCAGGCTCCATTGTGTTCCCATCCAAAACCACATTTTCCAACAGAGCTCCTTTTCTGATTGCATTCCAAATCTGCGGTTCATGCTCTTTTGATAAGTTTATACATTTTGCATAGCATCCGCCTTCAAAATTAAACACACCCTTTTCAGTCCAACCGTGTTCGTCATCGCCAATGAGCAATCTGTCCTGATCTGCCGACAGCGTTGTTTTACCGGTACCGGAAAGCCCGAAGAACAATGCCACATCACCCTTTTTGCCCATGTTCGCGGAACAATGCATCGGTAAAACATC
>CAZMPR010000236.1:0-2692 GCA_964568265.1 uncultured Clostridiaceae bacterium
AAACAACCCCTTGATTATCCAAGCGCAGGCAGCATATTTAAAAGGCCGGAAGGATACTTTTCAGGTAAGCTCATTGAAGATGCCGGTTTGAAGGGCATGTCAATTGGAGGCGCCCAAGTTTCGGATAAACACTGCGGTTTTATAATAAATAAAGGAAATGCTACGGCGAATGATGTTTATAATCTTATAACAGTTATTCAAAAAACCATATATGAAAGATATGGTGTAAAATTGGAAACAGAGATAAAGCTTATAGGTAAATTCTGATAAATATCTTTAAGCAATATACAAGATATTATATAATTAAAACTGAGGATAAAAGCATGAGGTGTTGTTTTTGATTAAGCTTATTGGCGATTGTCATACCCATACTATCTACAGCCACGGTAAGGGCACTATTTTGGATAATGTAATGGCAGCCCGAGATAAAGGATTAAAGGAAATAGCAATAACAGATCATGGTTTTAGGCATTTTGCGTTTGGAGTAAAGAAAAGGAAACTGGAGAAAATGCGACGGGAAATAGACGCAATCAATGAGAAATACAGCGACATAAAAGTGTTATTGGGTATGGAATGTAATATAATAAGCAGAGATGGAAAAATAGATATAGATGATGATTCATTAAAATATCTGGACTTATTGGCAATAGGCTATCATATGATGGCTTACCTTCAAAGTCTCACTGATTATTTTTATATATATGGGAAGAATTATATTTCGAAACTGGGCAAGATAAACAAAGGTAAAGTTTTACAACAAAATACAAAGACAATGATAAAGGCTATTAACAACTACAAAGTCAATTTTATAACCCATCCCGGTGCAAGAATCCCAATGGATATAAAGATGTTGGCTGTTGAAGCAGTTAAAGCAGGAACTGCTTTGGAGATAAATTCAAAAAGTAATATCATGTCTGCAGAAGATATAAGATTTGCTGCAAAAGCAGGAGCCAAATTCATAATAAATAGCGATGCCCACAATCCTTTTGATGTGGGTAATTTTGAAAAAGGAATTAAAGCCGCTAATGATGCGGGTTTAACAAATGAACAAATATTAAATGCGGAAAAGTAAAACCGCAGGGGGAATAACCGATGAAATTTATAATAGTAACAGGACTTTCAGGAGCGGGAAAGAGCCAAGCTGTAAAATTTTTGGAAGATTTAGGCTACTTTTGCATTGATAATTTGCCTCCCGCATTGATTCTTAAGTTTGCGGAGATTTGCAGTCAAAGCAGAGGCACTATTGATAAAATAGCCATCGTTACCGATATTCGCGGCGGGAAATTTTTTGACCAGTTACGGTCAAGTCTTGATGAACTGCATGAGGAAGGGTTTAATTATGATATTCTATTCCTTGAAGCATCCGACGAGACTTTGATAAAAAGGTTCAAGACAAGCAGACGAATGCACCCATTGGCTTTTGATGGTAGAATTATAAGGGGTATCGACGAGGAGAGAAAGAAACTTGAAGAAATAAAACAAATTGCCACATATATTATCGATACCACAAATATGAGCACAGCCCAATTAAAAGAAGAAATGATGCATCTGTTTGTGGAAGGCGGAAAAACGGAGAAGCTGATTATCCATATAATTTCCTTTGGCTTCAAATATGGCATACCATTAGATGCGGATTTGGTCTTTGATGTAAGGTTCCTACCTAATCCCTATTATATAGAAAGTCTGAAAAAGTTAAGCGGAAATGATAAAAAAGTCCGTGATTATGTGATGAAATGGCCGGAAGCCTTAGTATTTTCCGATAAAATGATAAATATGATTGAATATTTAATTCCTTATTATATAAAAGAGGGAAAAACACAATTGGTTATTGCAATAGGTTGTACCGGGGGAAGGCATAGATCCGTTACGATAGCAAATCTGCTCAGCCAAACCCTAAAAGATAAAGAGCATAGAGTAATAATAGACCACAGAGATATTGATGAAGAAAAAGCCAATAAAATAAAGGGGAATTAGATTTAATATTTAGCTAAAAACATAAAGGAGATGTAAACAAAATTGGACGAGAATATAAAGGAAGAGATTCTATCCTGGATTAAGCTGATAGCAACCGCATTTATACTTGCCTTTGCAATAAAAACTTTTATATTTCAGATTGCTTTTGTTAAAGGACCTTCAATGCAGCCCACGTTATATCAGGGACAGGTTTTGATTGTTTCAAAACTAAGCTACAGGATAGGCACTCCTAAAAGAGGGGAAATTGTCGTAATAAATGATAAGCTGGATAATAAGGATTTGATAAAGAGAGTAATCGGTGAGCCCGGCGAAGACTTGGAAGTTAAAGACGGTTCAGTGTATATAGACGGAAATATTCTGTCTCCGGATTATACGGAATCACCTACTTATGAAAACGGTTTTAAAAAATCGAAAACCGCCGATGATGAGTATTTTGTATTAGGAGATAATAGGGTTGAAAGCAGAGACAGCAGATCGGAAACTTTGGGGTTTGTAAAAAGGAAAAATATAATAGGCAAGGCTGTTTTTAGGCTTTGGCCTTTGAAAAAATTTGGTGTTCTCAGATAAAGGAGGGCTTCTATGTCCTTTTCATCAAATGTTAAAAATGAGATTTCTAAAATCAAAATAGAGGAAAACTGTTGCCAAAAAGCGGAGTTATCCGCTCTTATTAAAATGACAGGGACCATACAGATTACCGGCGGCAATCAAATAGGAATAA
>CAZMPR010000237.1:0-2682 GCA_964568265.1 uncultured Clostridiaceae bacterium
TTGCAGGGAAAGCGAAAAGAGCCCCGGATTTTTATCAAAAAGCCGGATTAGAATGGTTTTATAGGCTTTTAAAGGAGCCTAAAAGGTTTTTTAGAGTATTGAAACTACCGAAGTTTATATTACTTGCATTTTATGATGCAAAAACCAGATAAGTTTTACCTAAGGGAGGAGAAAAATGGATAGAAATACATTGGAAGAACTTAAAACAAAGGCAAAAAACATAAGAAAAAACATAATCAATATGCTTACAGAAGCTAAATCGGGGCATCCGGGAGGCTCACTTTCCGGAGTGGAGATTTTGACCTATTTATATTTTAAAGAGATGAATATAAACCCTAAAGTGCCGAATAAGTCTGACAGGGACAGATTGGTGCTGTCAAAAGGACACGCTGCTCCGCTTTTATACGGAACTTTGGCCGAAAAGGGCTATTTCCCAAAAGAAGAGCTGATGAAACTTAGGAAAATAAATTCAATGCTGCAAGGGCACCCGGATATGAAAGATACTCCGGGAGTTGATATGTCAACGGGCTCATTAGGGCAAGGCCTATCAGCTGCCAGCGGGATGGCTTTGGCAGGGAAGCTTGATAAAAAAGATTATAGAGTATTCGTGCTTATAGGAGACGGTGAACTCCAGGAAGGACAGATATGGGAGGCGGCAATGACGGCTGCTCATTACAGATTGGATAATGTCACTGCGTTTATTGATAATAACGGACTGCAAATAGACGGTTTTAATAAAGATGTGATGAATGTAGAGCCGATAAAAGAAAAATGGCAGGCTTTCGGATGGCATACAGTAAAAATTGACGGTCATGATTTTGAACAAATAGAAAACGCTGTAAAAGAGGCAAAAAGTATAAAAGGAAAGCCAACGGTGATAATCGCAAAGACGATTAAGGGAAAAGGAGTTTCCTTTATGGAAAACATTGCTGATTGGCACGGGGTAGCCCCCAATAAAGAACAGTCAGAACAAGCCCTTAAGGAATTGGAGGTAATGTGATAATGAGTAACATTGCAACAAGGGAAGCCTATGGAGCAGCCTTGGCGGAACTTGGAGAAAAATATGAAAATATTGTTGTCTTGGATGCGGATTTATCTAAGTCCACCAAGACTTATGAGTTTAAGAAAAGGTTTCCTGAAAGGTTTTTTAACATAGGAATTTCCGAGCAGGATTTGATGGGCACGGCAGCAGGCTTTGCTACTTGCGGTAAAATACCCTTTGCCAGTACCTTTGCAATGTTTGCGGCAGGAAGAGCATTTGAACAGGTTAGGAATTCCATAGCATATCCCGGGTTAAATGTTAAAATTGCGGCAACTCACTCCGGAATAACAGTAGGCGAAGACGGGGCTTCCCATCAAGCTATAGAGGATTTGGCTATAATGAGAGCTATACCCAATATGACAGTGATTAACCCCTCTGATGCCGTTACCACTAAAAAAACTATAGAAGCGGCAGTTTTGTATAACGGGCCTATGTATATAAGATTGGGAAGATTGGCAGTGCCGGTAATACATAAGGAAGATGTGAAATTTGAAGTCGGCAAGGGAATTGTATTAAAAGAAGGCAAAGATGTGGCGATAATATCTGCAGGCTTTATGGTTCATTTAGCTTTGGAAGCGGCAGCAGTATTAAAAGACATTGGTATTGAAGCTAAAGTGATCGATATGCATACAATAAAACCTATAGACAAAGAACTAATTGTCGAGTCCGCAAAAGAAACGGGAGCTGTTGTAACAGCAGAAGAACACAACATAATCGGGGGATTGGGCGGAGCCGTTGCAGAGGTTCTATCTGAGGAATATCCGACACCATTAGCCAGAGTAGGCATAAACGATGTATTCGGGCAATCGGGGAAACCTATGGATTTGGTGGAACTATATAAGATTTCCGCAAATGATATAGCCCAAGCCGCTAAAAAATTAGTATCTAAAAAATAGAATTATAGAAGCAAAGCTTAGAGCGTAAAGCGTAAAGTGGAAAGAGAAAAGCTAAGAATTGGAAGATATAGTGGCGGACGACCCTGTCCGCCCGTGATAAGATTCTTCAGTCGCAGGCTCCTTCAGAATGACAGACCTCGGTACTATGTAATCCTGAGAGAATCGAAAGAACTTGGATGTGGAAGGCGGAAAGTGGACAGTTGGACAGTCAAGCAACAGCTCAACCATCGTTCAACCATTGTTTAAAACTATCGTTCCCCCATCGTTCCTCCACCGTTTTCCAATTGTTTAACTATCGTTCAACTATCGTTAAATTGTTCAAACACACCTGATCACTTCATTCTCAGTGATTATATAATCCATGGGTACATCATAGGATGATACATCAATTGAATCCATCAACTGAAATGAATAGCAAATACCGATTTTACAAATATCTTTATTAAGCGATGCAAAAAACTTATCATAGTATCCTGCACCATAACCAATTCTGTTCCCCTTTATATCAAATACGGCTCCTGGAACAATTGCTAAGTCTATTAGATTTCTATCGGCTATTTTAATGCTCTCGATTTTGGGTTCCAGTATTCCGAATTTGCTCGGCTCGAGTTCATCCCAACTATCCATTTTGCAAACTATTATTTCTTTTATTAAGGTATTACATAAAGGTATATATATATTCTTATGGTTTTTAATAGACCAGTCTACAATTCTATCGGTTTTTGCCTCATTTTGAAAACTCAT
>CAZMPR010000238.1:0-2647 GCA_964568265.1 uncultured Clostridiaceae bacterium
TTAAAAATTATATACGCAATAAGACCGTAAGTCAAAGGGAAAAAGTGTTTTTATTTCCTGTATAGAAGCACTCTGCCGCAGCATTCACATCTTATTAGTTCCCCTGCTCTCACAGCTTCGAAGTTTATTGACGGAACGTCAACACTGCAACCGGTACATTTTCTTGATTCAATCAAAGATATGGGATCATCCATGCGTGTTTTCCATTTTAAATATTCAGTGAGGTTTTCTGCATCTATTCTTCTTTTCAAATCTTCGGTTATTCCGCCGATTCTTTTTTGTTCTTGTTCCAAGCCTTTCAATTCTTCTTTATAGTCGTTCCTGGTCTTTTCTGCCTTATTCTTTATAAAAAACAATTTCTTCTTTACAACTGTTATTTCCGATTCAATTTTTTTCATTCTGCCTTCTATTTCAACAATCTTTTTCATTTCAATTTTAATACTGTTGTCCGTATCTATTATCTGCTTTTCTATCATCTTCAACTTTTTAGAATTATTTATCTCCGGACTGTATTTTAAAGCTTCATAATTCTTTCTATTGACTTCTAATTGTTTTATGCATCGTTTTTTGGCTTCTATATCTTTATTCTCTGCATTTTGTTTATTCTGCAAACTTAAATATTGATTTTTCAATGCATTATATTCTTCTTCCAACCTTTTAATCAAATCGTCGGATTTTATTTGGACTGTTCTTTTCTCCAGATTCAAAAGTTCAACTTCCTTTAGCTGCAGCTCATACAATAAATTCAAATCCATAAATCATCATCCTTTCATATCTCTTCATTATTTAATCATATTTTTGATTTTAAAATAAAAAGGAATAGTCAATTTGCTATTCCTAAATTTCAATAATCGGATTTATATTTGTTTTAGACCTTAGAACTTCCGTGCCATATCCTAATCTTACTAAAGAAGCTTTTAAATAATCCGCCACAGCATCTATCATCATTATTTCCGTACCGTAATGACCTGCGTCTATTACCGATAAACCGGATTCCAATGCATCCAAAATTTGATGGTAGCCCATATCTCCCGTTACCAATACATCGGCACCTGCGGCTTTTGCCTGCTTGATATATCTGCCTCCCGAACCATTAATAAGAGCTACTCTTTTTACTTGGCAATCCGGGTTTCCTGCATATCTGACGCTGCTTAATCCCAGAATTTTTTTCACTGATTTTGCATAAGTTTCAAGAGGTATTCTTTCATTCATCTCACCTAATCTGCCTATGCCCAAGGCCTCGCTCTCATTTCCCATATTAAGAGGCTGAATTATGCTGAAACTATCGAACCCTAATCTTCTTGCAAATATATCGTTTAAACCGTTCTTGGCAATATCAAAATTCGTATGGGACGAGTATACTGATATATCGTTTTTTATAAGCTTTATTATCATTCTGCCCAAGGCGGAATCAGTATTGACGGCCTTTATCCCTGAAAAAATAAGAGGATGATGAGTGATAACCATATCCGCACCAATTGATAGAGCTTCATCCAGTACCCATTTGGGAAAATCCAGGCAAACCATTATTTTTCTAACCGGCTTGCTTCCGTCACCTATGATTAAGCCCACATTATCCCAATCCTCAGCTAATCTTTTTGGTGCGATATCCTCCATCATGGATATTACAGTTCCGCATTTTGCCTCAGGCATGCCTTTACCCCCTTATAATACTCCAAAATAGCGTTGCATTCTTTTAATCTTTTTACTGCATTCGGCGTATCATATATTCTCAACTCTTTAATAATTTTTTCGTATTCCGCCATTTTGCTTTCTATATATTCCGCTAAAACCGGGCTTTTTTTAATTATTAATTTATCATCAATATAATTAATTACACGGTTCTTGTCAACTTTATTGCAGGGTTTTACCCAAATTATTTCGTAGAACTTTTTCTCTTCTTTAACTATATCTGCATCAATTATTTTAAAACCATTCCCGACAAGCCATTTTCTGAGGAGATAACCATCCCTCATCGGCTGCAGCACAAGCATTTTTGCACTTTTTGCAATATCGTGGCTTTCCTTTATAATATCTGCTATAAGAAGCCCGCCCATGCCTGATATTATTATTACATCTGCCTCATTATCCTTTAACGCCTTAAGCCCGAAATCCACACGCACATCAATAAGATTATCCAGTCCGTATTGTTGAATTCTTTTTCTTGAATTACCGGCAGGACCCTTATTTATATCTGTAGCTATTGCCTTATCCGCCTTATTATTCTTTATTAGATATATAGGCAAAAGAGCATGATCGGAACCTATATCGGCAACACAACTACATTTATCAATGCTGTCAGCTATGGTTTTGAGCCTTGAAGTAAGATGCAATGGTAATCATCCTTCACTATTTTTAATCTTTTAATAATTAAATTATACTATATTAATAATTTTTATATAAGGTTTGCTTTTGTGAAAGAAATGCAAAAATGGTGGGCCTTCAGGGACTCCCGCCGAGAGCTTTGCTCTCTCTCTGGCCGGGGCGGGCAAATGCTCCCAAGGGTCGCATTTCCTTTTCCCGCCCGTTCTCGTCCCTTATTAACTGATTCCCCAAAAAAAAACAAAACCCTTGTTATCAAGAGTTTTTAGACAAAAATGGTGGGCCTTCAGGGACTCCCGCCGAGAGCTTTGCTCTCTCTCTGGCC
>CAZMPR010000239.1:0-394 GCA_964568265.1 uncultured Clostridiaceae bacterium
GAAAAGTTACCGCAAATATGGTGTCCCGGTTGCGGCCATGGGATTATTACAAGAGCAATAACTGTTGCTATAGAAAAATCAGGTTTTGAAAGAGATAAAATATGCGTAGTTTCAGGTATAGGTTGTTCATCGAGAGCTACCGGGTATTTGGATTTTGATACCCTTCACACTACCCATGGAAGAGCAATAGCTTTTGCTACCGGAATAAAGCATGCCAGGCCCGATTTAAAAGTAATAGTTATAACAGGCGATGGGGATGCCACTGCCATAGGCGGAAACCATCTTATTCACGCCTGTCGCAGAAACATAGATATTACGGCTATAGTTTATAACAATAATATATACGGTATGACAGGCGGTCAGTATTCCCCTACTACACCGACACGTGATAAAG
>CAZMPR010000239.1:460-2633 GCA_964568265.1 uncultured Clostridiaceae bacterium
TATTCCTGCTTTGGCGGCTGCAGCAGGTGCAACTTATGTTGCACGAGCTACCGCTTATCATACAAATCTTTTGATTTCTTTGATACAGAACGGTTTAAAGAACAACGGCTTTTCCTTAATTGAGGCTATTAGTGATTGTCCTACTTATTACGGAAGAAAAAATAAAAAAGGAGACGCGGTTGCAATGCTCGAGTGGCAAAAAGATAGCGCTGTAAATATTGCAGCGGCTGCAAAATTATCTCCTGAGGCATTGAAGGGCAAATTCCTTATAGGCGAATTTAAGAACAGTCCGGAACCCGAATACACCGATGAATATAAAAAGATTATCGATAGCTTTGGAAAGGAGAATTAATAATGGGTAAGCACGAGATAAGATTGAGCGGTTCCGGAGGACAGGGTTTGCTTTTATCCGGAATAATTCTGGCCGAGGCTGCTATTTTTGATGGTAAGAATGCTATTCAAACTCAATCATACGGCCCTGAAGCGAGAGGCGGTGCCAGTAAATCCGAGGTAATAATATCGGAAGATGCAATAGACTTTCCAAAAGTAAGAGACTGCGGCATATTGCTTGCATTAACTCAAAAATCTTACGACCAATACAGCGGAGGGTTAGCTAAATGCGGAGTTTTAATCATAGATGATAGTGTTGAATACAAAGAAAGTGATATGAAAACTTATTCCGTTCCAATTATTGATACCGCTGTAAACACAATCGGCAAGCCAATGGTTACAAATATTGTGGCGTTGGGTGCTTTGGTTGCCATAACAGACATTGTATCCAAGGAAGCTTTGGAACATGCGGTTTTGAATAGGGTACCGAAAGGCACAGAAGAACTTAATAAGAAAGCTTTGTTTATGGGTTTTGAAATAGGCGAAAAGGCGTTGGTCAATTAATTTATTAGGCAGGTAAAACAATGAGCGTAAATATAGATTTGGTGAAAAAGATACAGATTCTTTTTCCGAGACTTAGCAAAGGTCAAAAATTAATAGCGGGATACATCATGGATAATTATGATAAAGCAGCTTTTATGACTGCGGCTAAGCTGGGAGAAAAGGTTGGAGTAAGTGAATCGACCGTTGTGAGATTTGCAAATGTTTTGGACTTTGAAGGATATCCCCAAATGCAAAAAGTTTTACAAGAGATGCTTAGAACAAGGCTCACTACCGTACAAAGGATTGAGCTTACCTCTGATTATGATGACGAGGAAAGTATTTTAAAAAGAGTGCTGAAAGCTGATATGGATAATATAAAAATTACTATGGGTGATGCAGACCTAAAAGCATTTGAAGATTCCGTAAACAGCATAATCGAAGCAAAACATATATATATAGTTGCTTTAAGGAGCTCAAGAACTCTGGCGGATTTTTTAGGCTTTTATCTTAATCTTATCCGGGGTAATGTTCATACCGTCACCCATTCAATATCGGATATATTTGAATCACTTTTTAGAGTCAATAAAGATGATTTGGTAATAGGTATCGGATTCCCCAGATATTCTTCCAAAACCATAGAAGCGCTGGATTATGCTAAATCACAAGGGGCAAAAGTATTAGCGATTACTGACAGTTTATTGTCGCCTTTAGCAGCTTATTCAGATTATACTTTAATTGCAAAAAGTAACATGGAGGCCTTCGTTGATTCTTTGGTAGCACCTTTAAGCCTTTTAAATGCACTAATCGTGGGGGTGGGAATTAAGGAAAAGGCCAGGCTTTCAGACTCTTTTACTAAGTTAGAGGAGATTTGGGACAAATATAAAATATACTCATATAAAGAAAAAAGCTGATTTTAAGACGAAGAGTGGTAAAAAAAATTAAATAACATACAATTATAGAAGGATTTTGGCCAACTTTATAGAATGTTTCAATTATGTAGCTATAATGAAATTTAAAGCGTCATGCACGTTTTAAATAGAATATGTATAGGAGGTCTTTTAAAAATGGCAGGTAAAGATAACTTAAACCCATTATTAAATGCTCAAAAACAGGTTAAAGAAGCTTGCGATAAATTGGGCATGGAACCTGTAGTTTATGAGATTTTGAAACAACCTTTACGAGTTTTAGAGGTAGCTATTCCCGTTAAAATGGATGATGGTTCCTTAAAGGTTTTTACAGGATACAGGGCTATGCATAATGATGCCGTAGGACCGGGTAAAGGCGGAATAAGGTTCCATCC
>CAZMPR010000240.1:0-1876 GCA_964568265.1 uncultured Clostridiaceae bacterium
TATTATGATGAAAACAGTTGATTTTATAGCCAATACAGGGACTCAGGGTATAAAGCTTCATCTTCTTCATCTTTTAAAAGACACCCCTATGGTTGAACTGTATGAAAAAGGGCAATTGGTTTTATTGGAAAAGGATGAATATGTAGATTTAATAGTGGATGCCGTGGAAAAAATTCCAAAAGAAATGGTGATTCATAGGCTTACGGGAGACGGGCCGCGGAAGACACTTATAGGACCCAAATGGAGCCTTAATAAATGGGAAGTTTTAAATGCTATAGATGACAGGTTTATTGAAAGAGATACCTGGCAGGGCAAAAAATATAATAAAAATGGAATCCCTCTTTAATGCGGTTCAGTTAAAAAGCAGGCATACCTGTCTTGTATTTTGTTAGGGCCAATGGGTTTGGTAGAGCCTATAATTTTCTTTTACCTGTTCAAAATAAAAACTCCGGCTATAATTGCAACCATGCCTAATACCTTGTTTACTGTAATAGGTTCATTAAAGAATATAGCAGAGGCAATCCCGACTATTACGTAGCTTAAGCTGACCATTGGATATGCATAACTGAGTTCGGATTTTGTCAATATCTTAATCCATAATAGAAAACTGGAAACAAAAAATATAACGCCTATAACTATTGCAGGTATTTTTATTATTGATATCATGCTTGGGAAAAAAGCTCCAAGAGATAAATCGAATTCTCCCAACTTATCAGCGCCGGCTTTTAATAGAATTTGGCCTATAGCACCCATAAATACTGAGACTAATATTAAATAAAGCTGACTCATTTCTTCACCTTCATCCTAAATCATTTGCATTTATACCCCATATTAAAACAATCTTATATAGTTATTTTTGCTGCTTTTATTTTATTATTGTGATTTTCAATGAGTTTTATTAAATCATGTTAAATTAAGTTACTATCCGACACTTTAAGAGACTGAAAACTTTTCACACCATGATAAATTAACTCTGGGGGGGTAAAATAACTACAAATAACTTCAAAATCATTGACAACAACGAGATTATACGGTAGAATTTCATACAATATTATAAATGCAAGGAAAGGGACCAGTAAGAGCCTTGAGACTTTCAGAGAGCCATGATAAGGTGAAACATGGCAGTTTAGATGCTTTGAACTCGCCCCGGAGCTGCTGCCTGAAATAACAGTAAGGTAAGACGATACCCATCGTTAAAGGGACCTTTTAAGAGGGTTATATATATAACCAATTTGAGTGGTACCGCGGGAATTCCCCGTCTCTTTGAGGCGGGGTTTATTATTTTATAGGAAGTGGTAGTTATGTATAATGTAGAAGTTGATAGAAAATGGCAGAAAAAGTGGGAAGATACGAAGCTATACAGCTTTAACCCCGCAAATGCGGATAAAAAACTCTATTGTATGGAAATGTTCTCCTATCCGTCAGGTGCAAATTTGCATGTTGGGCATTGGTATAATTTCGGACCGACAGACTCCTGGGCAAGGTTTAAAAGAATGCAGGGCTATGAAGTTTTCCAACCTATGGGGTTTGACGCTTTCGGATTACCTGCTGAGAATTACGCAATAAAAACTGGGATACATCCCCAGGATTCAACTATGAAAAACATTGAAACTATGGAAAAACAGCTAAAGGAAATGGGTGCAATGTTTGATTGGGATTATGAAGTTGTGACATGTACTCCGGATTACTACAAATGGACCCAATGGATTTTTCTAAAACTATATGAAGCCGGGTTGGCTTACAGAAAGGAAGCCCCCGTTAACTGGTGCCCCAGCTGTCAGACTGTATTGGCAAATGAGCAGGTTATAGATAATTTCTGTGAAAGATGTGAAACCGAAGTAGTTAAGAAGAACTTAACCCAGTGGTTTTTTAAGAT
>CAZMPR010000240.1:1886-2186 GCA_964568265.1 uncultured Clostridiaceae bacterium
AACTCAATGACATTGATTGGCCGGAAAGGACCAAGAAGATTCAAGTAAATTGGATAGGCAAATCGGAGGGCTCCGAAATAGAATTTGAAATTGAAAATTCCGATATAAAATTCAAAGTCTTTACGACAAGGGCTGATACCTTATACGGTATTACTTATATGGTCTTAGCTCCTGAAAATGAAATAGTGGATAAAATTACAACGGATGAGTGCCGTAAGCAGGTTGACGAATACAAAAAGTGGGCGGAAAGGCAAAGTGAAATTGACAGAATGTCAACGGTTAAGGAAAAAACAGGCGTTT
>CAZMPR010000240.1:2203-2627 GCA_964568265.1 uncultured Clostridiaceae bacterium
GGAAAAATTCAACTTGCCTATTATCAGAGTTATTGACAGTGAAGACGGCAGTGATGCGCCGTTGCCCTATGTTGATTACGGAGTATTAGTAAACAGCAACGATTTCGATGGAATGAAATCAAAGGATGCCATGTTAAGGATTGTCGAAGAACTGAATAAAAAGGGTAAAGGCCAATTGAAAATAAATTATAGATTAAGGGATTGGCTTGTTTCCAGACAAAGATATTGGGGTTCTCCCATACCTATTGTTTATTGTGAGCATTGCGGGACAGTGCCGATACCCGAAGAAGAGTTGCCGGTTTTGCTACCTTATAATGTTGAATTTACTCCCGACGGAGAATCCCCCCTCAGGAAATCCGATGAATTTATTAATACAAAATGTCCCAAATGCGGCGGCCCCGCGAAAAGAGATGCGGATACCTTA
>CAZMPR010000241.1:0-2626 GCA_964568265.1 uncultured Clostridiaceae bacterium
TGCCCGCCACATAGCCTGCATAAAGCACGCCCACAGCCATGCCCTCGGGAATGTTATGAAGAGTCACCGCGAAGATTAACATCGTAGTCTTTTTAAGGCTGCTTTCCAGTCCCTCGGGTTCATTTTTCCCTGCATGTAAGTGAGGGATTGTCTCATCCAACAGCAACAAAAATCCCATTCCTAAAAGAAAACCGACCACAGCCGGTATAAAAGAAAAGGCTTCAGAAAGGCCGGACAATTCCATGGAAGGTATTAACAGTGACCAAACCGAGGCCGCTGACATAACTCCTCCGGCGAACCCCAACAAGAACTTTTTAAGATTTAAATTCATTTCATCTTTCATAAAGTATACCCCCGCCGCACCAAGAGAAGTACCTATAAGCGGGATCATAAGTATTGCTAAAAGTTCCATAAAACCACCTTTATTTTTCATTTATATATAATACTTCCGGATTAATCCAATAATTTATCTTATCTGACTCAACATCAACATTTATATCTATGTCACCAAAAACTATCATAACCTTGATTTCGGGGGTTTCTAATGTCAGGCTCATATCGTCTAATGAAGCATAGTCCACTCCGGTTCCTCCCGGCGGATACTTTTCCAAAATTCTGTCTAAATAATCATCCATATCCGAAATTAGAATTGTTTTTTCATTTAGAAGTATCTCCAGGGTTGGTATTCCGTCTTGCCTTTTTATCTCCCAAATCAGTTTGTAGATGCCTCCTTCACCTTCGATTAAGATGGAGTCATCTTCCTTTCTTTTGATGCTTCTCAAATTTACAGCCCACCGATAATCCCCTATATCTATAGCCTCCTGCTGAAGAGCCAGTGTTGTTCCGAGATAGTTCCTCCTATAATCATTATCGTGATTTGGATATGTCTGTTCAAAACCCAAAGTTTCTTTAAATGTTTTACTATTCCTTAGTTTCTTATCAAACCATGGAGGTAATGATGCATCCTCAGTACTTGTCAAAAACATTATAGCATCCGTTATTGATTCCCGTACATTTTGTTCCGGTTCTGTAATTGCGGAAACAATCTTCCCGTCTTGGAGAATTTCCTCATTCTTCAGTAGATTTTCAAGCCTGCTTATTTGCGTTTTAACAGGCAGAACATTATAACCTGCATAGGGTGCAACAGAAATTAAAGTTAAGACAGCAGTAAATATAATTATTGCATGATGAGCTTTTTCTTTTTTAAACAACAAAAGAATCGCCGATGATAATGCGATAATCCATACCAATGCGAAAAAATATTCCGTTATCTTAAGCCCGGTTTTTTGCAATTGGATTATCAAAGCCCAAGCTTCAAAAATTAATATGAATATAATAGCAATAGGATAAACCTTTTTATAAAACTTCGTAGGTGATGAATTATTGTGCGTAATCATGATATGCAGCCAAATCCCCACCATAGCAAAAGACGATGCAATAGAAGAGAGCCTGATAAACGGTACCTTCATACCCCCCATAACCGTCTTCCCTGCCCATAGAATCAAAACAAAGGTCAGAGCCAACATGATTGGAGTAATGATATATTCAAATAATATTTCAATAAAACGTGGCTGTTTCTGAGCGATTTCTCTTTGTTTATCAACAGCATTTTTTCTGAAATCAGGAAAATACCCTACGAAAATTGTGAAAGCCAAAAATCCGCTGAGTGTTCCAATATAACCGTAAACCTTGCTGCTTAGACCCTTATAAAGGAGTGCCTGAACAGCCCCGGCAACACCCGATGTTCCACCCATTATCACAAGACCGTAAATCGCGGCAATAAAAAATGATTTATGAACCATGAAAAGGGATTTTGAAATATCTGCTCCTTCCTCCGGATGCCCTGCTAAAATAATAAATAATAGAAAACTTACAAACATTACAGCGCTAACCCTTGCGGCAGCCAACGCGGAAACATGTCTATAGCGCATAGTTGAATACTCTACAAATGCTACTCCGAAATAGTGTAACAACAAAAATGTTATAACTGTTGCTAAGGCTCCTAATAAATTTGCATAAATAAAAACTTTTTTACTGTTATATCTGCTTTGGGCAAAAGTAATAGCCGCAAGGCTGAATATAGCACCTAAAGAAAAGGACAGGTGCAGACAATTAAAAAGAAAATTATAAGTTTCTTGCCCTTGCCAGCCTATATGTATTCTTATTAATGTAACAACGGAAAAAGCAACTGCATTTGCAATCACCATAGGAAATCTTTCAAAAGCCTTACCCGCTCCCTTAAAAACCTTTGCCGCTGAGCTAAAAAAACTGTTCATAGAAAGTTTCATTCCTTTCATTGTGCTCAAGGCACAAAAATTAATGAAAGTAATCTCCAAATGCTAGTTTTATATAGATTATAGCATACAACTTATTCATACTATGTGCATTATTCTTGAATAGTTTTTAATATGAAGTGAATTGCATGCAATAGAAAAATTGATACTGCTTTAATCCAAACATGGCAGAACATAAGCAATCGGAAAATGTATAGATTAAATGAAATACCAAAATGGTATTATATAACGCATTCCGGAAATTCTTTAGTTAAAATAGATAGTGTACCGTTTCCGCCCAACTCATCTATTACTAATTTATAAAGTTCATCTAGGGTAGCTTTGAACTCATC
>CAZMPR010000242.1:0-2600 GCA_964568265.1 uncultured Clostridiaceae bacterium
GTAATTAATTATGTGCCGATGTAACATTTGTATTGTTTATCTTTGCAATGCTTTTAGCTGCTAAGTAGCCGACATCATTAATAGTCGGCAAATTCTTTTTGTATTCTTGCTCTTTTAATAGAGCAACATCAATAACCTCCTGGATATTCTCTAAGGGCATTATTTCAATATCCATGTTGCTGAACATTTCCTGATAATTTTCCTTGGGAATTATAACCTTCCCCGCCCCGGCCGCTTTTGCGGCTTCTATTTTTGCCACTACCCCTCCTACAGGCATAACCTTGCCTCTTATTGATACTTCACCTGTTATTGCTACTTGGTTATCTATTGGAATGTTTACAATAGCAGAATAAATGGCAACCGTTATGCTTACCCCTGCAGAAGGTCCGTCAATTGGTGTCCCTCCGGGGAAGTTTAGATGTATATCATAATCAAAAGGATTTACTCCTAAATACTTTTTAATAACTGTTAGAACATTTTCCACTGAGGATTTCGCCATGCTTTTTCTTCTGATTGTTCTGCTTTGGCTATTCAGTTCTTCTTCATCAACTATACCCGTGACAATCAATTTACCGATACCTTTGGCAGAAGGCGTTGCTGAAGCCTCAATTTCAAGCAATGCACCTATATTCGGTCCGTATACGGCAAGCCCGTTTACATACCCTACTTGAGGTTTTGTGCTTATTTTCTTTTCCGGTCTCGGGTTATACTGACCGCTATTTAATACCCATTCTATATCCTTTACTAAAACTTTGTCTCTGCTTTCGCTTATATTAATCCCCACAGCAGTCTGCAAAATATTTACTGCTTCTCTTGCATTGGTAGCATATTTTGATATTATCTCGGGAACGTTTTCTTCCATATCAAAATATATTTTCTTCATGGTATTTATACAAACTGTTTTTATTTCATCAGGGGAAAGTGATTTGAAATATATTTCCAAGCATCTTGACCTTAGAGCCGGCGGTATAGATTCTGTACCTCTTGTTGTAGCTGCTATAAGCCTAAAATCTGCGGGTAGTCCGTTTTGAAAAATGTCATGTATATGAAAAGGTATATTGGTATCTTCAGAGTTGTAATATGCACTTTCAAGAAGGACTTTCCTGTCTTCTAAAACTTTTAAAAGTTTATTCATTTGCATGGGGTGGAGTTCACCGATTTCATCTATGAATAAAATCCCTCCATGAGCCTTTGTAACGGCACCGGGTTTAGGTTGGGGAATGCCCGCAGTACCCATGGCTCCCGCACCTTGATATATTGGATCATGCACTGAACCGATAAGTAAATCGGCAATACATCTTTCATCAAATCTTATTGTAGTAGCATCCATTTCAATAAATTTAGCTTCCTGTCTGAAAGGTGTCTTTGGAGATTTTTTTGCAACTTCCAATACAAGCCTGGCTGCTGCTGTTTTTCCTACCCCCGGTGGGCCGTATATAATCACATGTTGGGGATTCGGACTGCATAAAGCAGCTTTAAGTGCCTTTAAGCCGTTCTCCTGACCGATTATCTCTGCAAAACTTGAGGGTCTTGTAAGTTCAGATAGAGGCTTGCTTAGTTTTATATCTCTTAGCTTTTGCAGCTTATCCATTTCTTTTTTACTTTCCTTTTCCACTACCACCTTGCTTCCTTGTTGTCTTTTCATCAAGCTGATAAAGTAAATACCTATTGTAATAATAAAGAGCATTTGTACCCAGAAGAATGTTTGTGACAAGTTATATAAGCTCCCTTCAACGTTAATAAACTATCAATAATATTATTAACTGGGCATCATATTTTATCCTGTGCTTTTCGCCTTGCTAAATTTTTCATGTAAGTTGTTAGCAGCATAAGACATGCATTTTTCCTCTAAAAAACCGATTGGTTTTTCCAATCGGTTAAGATGCTGTATCTCTTTTTGTTTTACTTCCTTTTTTTGTTTGCTTCTTTCCGGGTTTTTTCGTACCCGGGTCAAGATACACAATTATTGGTTCTATATGATCCTTTATCGTCTCTTTAGTAATTATGCATTTATCAATATCTTCTCTTGACGGAATATCAAACATAACATTTACCATGGCACTTTCCAAAATTGCCCGTAACCCCCTGGCACCGGTCTTTCTTTCCATCGCTAAAAGAGCAATTTCATGCAATGCATCTTTTTCAAATACTAACTCCACATTGTCCATCTCAAACAGCTTTTGATATTGTTTTACCAATGCATTTTTGGGCTCCGTAAGAATTTTAACCAAGGCTTCTTCATCTAAAGTGCCCAAAGTTACTAATATAGGCAACCTTCCGACAAATTCAGGAATCAAACCATATTTTAACAAGTCTTCTGGAAGTAAACTCTTCAGTATTTCTCCTACATCTTTTTCTTCCTTTGACTGTATATCAGCGATGAAACCCATGGTCTTTTTGCCAATTCTATTCATTATTATCTTATCCAAACCGTCAAATGCCCCGCCGCATATAAACAGTATATTCGTAGTATCAATTTGTATAAATTCCTGATGTGGATGTTTTCTACCACCCTGAGGAGGAACACTTGCCACAGTACCTTCTAAAATCTTAAGAAGAGCTTGTTGAACACCTTCGCCAGATACATCTCTTGTAATTGA
>CAZMPR010000243.1:0-2584 GCA_964568265.1 uncultured Clostridiaceae bacterium
TATCGATACACTGGCGGACAGGGTCGTCCGCCACTACAACCGTTCAACTATGGTTCAAAGAGGTGATATATTTGAATATACTGATATTTTCGGTCTCTATTGGAAATGGGCATGATCAGGTAGCCCATACTTTGAGTGACAGCTTTATGGTATCAAACCAGGATAATAATGTCAGGATAATAAATACCATAAGCCTTATCAGCCCTTTGTTGGATAAAGTTATCTTAGACAGTTACTTGAATATATTAAGGTTTTATCCTAAAGCTTGGGGTAAAATCTACGAAAAAACAAATAAATTAGATCCTATAATTGATATTAACGATATAACAAATAAATTAACTTCCAGCAGGCTCAAAAGGTCAATAACCGATTTCAAGCCGGATGTTATTTTTTGTACCCACAGTTTTCCGTCCTCAATTATAGCTGCTCTGAAAGAAAAGAATATTTTTCAATGCCCCCTTATCTCTATAATCACCGATTACAATATTCATTCGTCTTATATAAATGATAAAACAGATTATTATGTTATAGCTCATGAGAGCCTGATTTCCAGTATTATTGATTATGATGTAAGCATTAATAAAGTTCTTCCTTTTGGAATACCAATAAAACCCGAATTCTCAATCCCTTTGGACAAAAATGAAATAATAAACAGATTAGCATTAAAAGATAAGAAAAGCATTTTGGTGATGGGAGGCGGTTTGGGATTGGGCGCTATAAGCGGGATTGTCAACGAAATAGACAGTAAATTCAGTGATATACAGATTTTAGCAATAACAGGCAAAAATAAAAAATTAGAAACAAGTTTGAAAACTATAAAACCTAAAAATGATTTAATAATCTATGGCTTTGTTCCTAATATTCATGAATTGATTGAGATTTCGGATTTTATAATTTCCAAGCCCGGAGGTGTTACATGTGCCGAGATAATATCAAAAGAAAAACCCCTCATTATATATTCTCCGCTGCCGGGGCAAGAATCGGACAATGCGGATTTTCTATTAAATTACGGTGTTGCCGTTAAAGCTTCCAGCATCAACAAAATACATTATTTGATAAATAATGTATTGAATCTGGATTTAAAAATCAGCAGCATAAAAAGTGTGTCCTCATTTCTTAAAAAACCCCATGCCGCTGACGATATTGTAGATTTTATTAAAAAAACTTATTCTTAGTTAAAGTAAGGCAACTTTCGTTCTACAATTCTATTAAAGTTTCATTAATAAGAGAGTACGTATATATTATGCCATATTTAACTTAAAACTTTATTTTTAATCGTTCTTTCAATATCTCCCATATCTTATTTTTGACATCTTCCACATTATCCCGACCGTCTACAATAATCCATCCAAACTTTTTTGCTAATTCCAAATATGTATATCTTACATTTTCCAAAAAACTTAAATCCTTCTCATATACATCTCTGTTTTCTTCTGCTTTTCTTTGTTTTGAAACATCAGCGCCTACATCCAAAAGTACAACAATGTCAGGTTGCTGAAGTAGACTTTCTACATTGAGCATCCATTCTAAATCAATTCCGTTTGCCACCCCGTAAGCCAAACCGGAAGGAATATATCTGTCAATCACGACAAAATCTTTAGTTTTTATAAGCTTACCGATATCTTTGTTTTTCTCATAACGGTTTGCGGCAAATAGCAATTGTCTGACTACAGGATTAAACTCTCTTTTGCCCTCAAAGAATAGTTGCAGTTCTTTACCTACCGGGGTGCTTACATCGTGAAAATGTAAATATTCAACATCATACCCACCTTCCCTCAGTCTTTCCACAAACAGTTTTGATTGAGTCCCTTTACCCGATTGGTCTATTCCTTCAAAAACTATAATGACACCTTTCTTATCCATTTGCCCTCCTATATTTAAAGCAATTTATTTTATTTTTTCTATCATTTTAAGTATCACTTTTTTGACCTTTTCGTTGTTTTCGTTAAAAACCCTTAAAACCTCTTCTTCCGTAACGGGAACTATCTCATCGTCGCCTTCCAAACCGGCATCATAATCTGTAATCAATGCAATATTCACGTAGGGTATCTCAAGTTCGTTAGATAAAGGGCATTCCGGGTATTGGGTCATGTTTACTACATCCCAGCCCATGCTGCCAAACCATCGGCTTTCAGCTTTTGTAGAAAACCTAGGGCCTTGTATTACTACCACGGTTCCTTTTTTATGTAAAGCAACCCCTTCTTCAACGCAGGCTTCTATGGCAAGTTTTCTCAATTCTTCGCTATAAGGATTTGCCATAGTAGTATGTCTTGTTTCCGAATCGTAATAGGTGTCTTCTCTTCCCCAGGTCCTATCAACGAATTGGTCGCATATAACGAAGTCCCCAGGCTGTATTTCTTTTTTCAAACTGCCCGATGCCGTAGGTCCAATAATATGCTTAACACTCAAAAGCTTCATTGCATAGAGGTTAGCCCTATATGGTATTGCATGAGGGGGAAAGGCATGTTTCTTACTGTGTCTCGGTAAAAATGCAACCTTTTTTGACCCAAAATCAGCAATGGCTATCTTATCACTGGGTTTTCCGTAAGGAGTATCAATTTCTATTTCAATCACATTATCCAAG
>CAZMPR010000244.1:0-2579 GCA_964568265.1 uncultured Clostridiaceae bacterium
AATCCTGCCATACCACATCATTGCTTTGAAATATGCTCGTAATATCTCGTCATCATCATAATGCCCTCTTGTGATATATTGAGAATAGTCTTCCAACGGAGCATCAAGAACATCTAAGTTTCTGCCTAAACCCATGAGGGGAGAAATTTTGATGCCTTCATGGCTATTTATAAGGCTCAATTCCCCGTTAACTTCCTCTTTTATTTCCTTAGGTATATTGATGTCCAGGTTTAAAAGTTTTCCTGCCACGGCAAAAAAACCTACATTTCTTAAGGCAGCCTTTTCCCATTCCGTATCTTTAAGAGCTAAATATTGTCTTTCAGATTCTTCAAACATGGACTTGGTGAGTTCCTCTAATTCTGTAACCGACTTTTCCTTTTCAATTACTCTTAGTAGGTGACTGAAGAAAAGGTGGTAATTATGCAGCATGGAATCAGTGGTAATAAAGCTCGGCACCGGTTCATAGGAGTTGATTTCGTAGAGTGTGAAAAATTCTCTGTAATTCCCCGGTGTTACAACGAAACCGTTTTCAACAAGAAGCTTTTCAGCTTCCGGAGAAAGCTTAAACATTTCTTTGTTTATAATGTTTGTTAGCCCGGGTTCAACTTTATAAGGGGCTATACCGGGGTTGTATTCAACAGAATTTTCTTTATAGGTGGCAAAGTTCGTGGTAATTGTCAAAGGCGGAATGATTACATTTGCAACTTGTTTTGAATCTTCTATGGCTTGCTGCTGCTCTTCATCGTCTTTATTAAGTTCTCGACTGCATCCCATCACTGACGAAAGCATAAAGACAATACAAAGCGTTAAGTATGTAATTCTATATATGCGTCTCATAGTCTCCCTCCTCATATATTATATCTATTTATAGTAAAGACGAAATAAACACCAATTGGTTTTATACCGGATGAGAAATTATACCATTATTATCGTATCATTATTATTTTTTTATGACAAATTGATTTGTCAGAGTATTAATAAGATTTGTTTATGGTATCTGTATTGAAAGTTTGCAAGTTATTCTTTAATATTATAGGGTAACCGGTATAACAAACTAAATTCGGGAGAGTACTTATGATAAAAAATATTCTATTTGATTTGGATGATACTATACTTGATTTTCATCATGCGGAAAAAATCGCTCTGACTAAAACATTGCATCATTTTGGAATTGAGCCTAAAGAAGAGATACTTGCACGGTATAGTGTGCTGAATTTAGAGCAATGGAGATTGTTGGAACAGGGTATATTGACCCGGGAAGAGGTAAAGGAACGCCGATACAAACTACTTTTTAATGAGATAGGTGTGGATTGTTGCGCAGCTTCGGTAACCAAATATTACGAAAGCTTATTGGGTATCGGGCATTATTTTATCAGCGGGGCTGAGGAAATGTTGAAAGAATTATCAATGGACTATCGTTTGTATTTAGTGACAAATGGTACTGAACCGGTCCAAAAATCAAGGATTAAAAGTGCAGATATAGAAAAGTATTTCCGAGATATTTTTATTTCTCAATCTGTAGGTTTTGATAAGCCGGATATTGAATTTTTTAATTATTGCTTTTCAAAAATAAAAGATTTTAAAAAATGCGAAACCGCGATTGTCGGAGATAGTTTGACTTCGGATATAAAAGGCGGGAAAAACGCAGGAATAGCAACTATTTGGTTTAACCCAAAAGAGCAAAAAAATGATTATAGTGTTAATCCCGATTATACAATAAGCAGCCTTTCCGATTTGCCTTTATTATTAAAAAGTATATGAGATTAAGCACTTTGCGATTCATCGATTTGGCAGGGGTAGACAACCTTGCCCACCCCGCTCATTTTGTAATACTTTAGAACTCTCTTTTTTTATAAAAATAAACTGCAAGGCTAAGAGATATAAACATCAGGGCGGCAAAGATTAAAACTATTGCCATAATAAATAATATTTTATTGATTTCCAATAAGGCATTTATATTATTAAAAAGAGTAGAAGATAACGCTCCCTGCAAATATCTTGCTAACAGTGAAATACCGAAAAAAACAAGAAAGAACAATACAAAATTTACAACTCTCATTTTCATATAGCCAAATTTAAAATATAAAGGGAAATATAAGCCTGCCATAAAGGATGAGGCTATAAATCCTGCCATAAAGACTTCAAAAGTCAACGGATAGGTCTTTATCTGTATTGGGATAACTTGTAGAAGTTTTAAAAAAGTTATATAAGTGATAGTTCCCATAAAAAAATAAATATAATTAGATATATATTTCTGCAAAACGATATTAACTCTTTTTATAGGTAAACTATTAAGCATAATATCGGACTTAACCTTATATTCATGGGCACAGGCAGTCATGTTTATCATATATATAAATGCCACAATGCCGGCAGAAAACATGACTTCACCAAAGCTTTGAAAAGCTATAATAACTAAACCAAGATATAAAAGTGAAAATATAAATTGCTTCTTTTGTATTAATATGTCTTTAATTATTAGATTTAGCATTTTGCCACCTCCCGGTATAATGAAGCATGATATCTTCTATGTTTGGTTTTTCAATTATGATTTTGTCACCATAAGTTTTCCTGATATG
>CAZMPR010000245.1:0-2573 GCA_964568265.1 uncultured Clostridiaceae bacterium
ACAAAAAAAGTAAAATGGCAAAAGAGTATGAAAAAGATATTGAACAGATAAAAAATATACCTATTACATTATCTACCGGTATCGTATTATACATACGAGATATAGCAGAGGTATTAGATACCAATAAGCCCATAGATTCATATAGCAGAACAAATGGCAAGAGCAGTATCAGTCTGAATCTTCAAAAGCAAACAAATGCCAATACTGTAAATGTCACAAGAGCTGTAAAGAGTGAATTAAATAAAATTGGGATGGAAAATCCCGATTTAAATATTGATATAGTTTTTGATCAAGGAGATTTTGTAGAAAAGGCTATCAGTAGTGTTACGAGTAATGCAGTAATAGGAGGATTACTCGCTGTATTCATTTTATTTGTATTTCTCAAAAATATGCGCACTACATTAATTATTGCCACGGCAATACCAATATCTATTATCGCCACGTTTGTGTTATTATTTTTTGCGAGGATATCCATAAATATCGTATCCTTGGGCGGTCTTGCTTTGGGGGTAGGGATGCTAGTGGATAATGCTATTGTGGTATTGGAGAACATATACAGATATAGAAGTGAGGGCTATGGTTTTAAAGAAGCAGCATCATCCGGAACCGAGGAAGTGGGAAGGGCAATTCTTGCATCCACTATAACAACGATAGTGGTATTTTTGCCTATAGCATTCACTGAAGGAATGGCTTCCGAGATATTTAAAGAAATGGCTATAACCATTACCTTTTCCCTATTAGCTTCTTTAGTAGTAGCCTTAACCTTTGTGCCCATGTTGAGTTCAAAACTTTTAAAGGTTGAAAAACCCGGTGCAGATTCAAGTTCCAAGCCTATGAGCAAGTTTTTCAAAAAATGGGATGATATTATAAACGGCATAGATAATCTATACCGACGGGTTCTGGTATGGGTTCTTGCACACAAAGGAAAGACAGGGTTTATAGTCATTTGTATATTTGTAGCAAGCCTTTTATTAGTTCCTTTTATAGGATCTGAGTTCTTTCCTGCTATGGATCAAGGTATGTTTAGCATAGGTATTGAGATGCCAAAGGGGAGCCTTATAGAGAATACTAATGAAGTAGTAAAGGAACTGGAAGATATACTATTTGATATACCGGAATTGGACATTATGAATGTAAGTGTAGGAGGTTCCGGTATTCTTTCAGGTATATCCGGTTCTGACAGCGATTCGGCGACAATCAGCATAACTTTAAAACCTTTATTGGAAAGACGAAGAAGTACGACATTAATTGTAGAAGAGGTGCGAAAAAAAGTTGAAAGTGTGGCAGGTGCAGAGATTAATGTTAATGACTTATCCGCTAATCTTGGTGGAATGAGTGGGGGCGGGGCTGTTTCTGTACAAATTAGTGGTGCAGATTTAGATATGTTAGAGGTTATTTCCGGGGATATAATGAAAATTGTTTCCGGAATTGAGGGAACAAGGCAGGTTGAATCAAGCATTGCGGAAGGAAGGCCGGAGGCTCAAATATACATAAACCGCGATAAGGCATCTACCTACGGTTTTTCAACTGCTCAAATTGCTTCAGTTATTAGAACTGCTGTAGATGGCAGAGTCGCTACTACCTATAAACTAGACGGTACGGAAATAGATATTAAAGTTCAATACCCCGAGGAAAAAAGAAAAACTTTTGAACAATTAAAATCATTTACCTTATTATCTCCTTTAGGGGTTAAAATTCCTTTATCGGATATAGTCACGATTGAAATAAAGCAGGGTCCTATAAGCATTAATAGGTCAAACCAAGAACGATATGTCACTGTAACAGGGGATGTATTTGGCAGGAGCAGCGGAGATGTAAACAAGGAGCTAAAGAATATACTTAAGGATTATAATCCGGCAGAAGGTTATACAATAAATCTTACAGGGGAAAACGAACAAATGACGGAGGCATTTTCAAGCCTAACTCTTGCTTTGATATTAGCTGTTTTTTTAGTTTACATGGTTATGGCGATACAATTTGAATCTTTAGTATATCCTTTTATAATAATGTTTTCTGTGCCTGTGGCGTATTCAGGTTCAATAATAGGCCTGGCGCTGACTAATAATCCATTGAGTGTACCGGCCTTTATCGGTGTCATTATGCTTGCGGGTATAGTAGTAAATAATGCCATAGTTCTGGTAGATTATATTAACACTCTTAGGGAGAGGGGCTTAGAAAGAACGGAAGCAATTGTTAAAGCTGGACCTACAAGGCTTCGCCCAATCCTCATGACTACGTTGACAACTATACTTGCTATGATTCCTTTATCTTTAGGTATTGGTGAAGGGGCTGAAATCATGGCACCCATGGCTATTGTGGTTATATTCGGACTGACAGCATCCACATTATTAACCTTGCTTATAGTGCCTGTAATGTATTGCTTTCTTGATGACTTATCAATTAGTTTCAAAAAAAGCATAAAAACTTTTATAGTAAATTGAACCAATAGTTCAAATAGTTAAATTGACAAGACTACGATATAAAGGTATTTATAATGAATACCGAGTATGAATGCTTAAAACCCCAAAAGTTTAATTACTAAGGGGTTTTATTTCATTCGTTAATTAAAAACT
>CAZMPR010000246.1:0-620 GCA_964568265.1 uncultured Clostridiaceae bacterium
TAAAGTTATAAAATAACTAAGTAATTCTTATACAATATTACTTTATGGACAGGGGGATAAAATTGAAAGATATAATTGTAGCAAAATTCGGTGGAAGTTCATTATCTGAAAGCAAACAGTTTATAAAAGTAAAGAATATAATTACTTCTGATAACAATAGAAAATTTATTATACCATCAGCACCTGGCAAAAGGCACAGTAAAGATCATAAAATTACCGATTTGTTATATATGTGCCAACAGCTTGCCTCTCATGGATTAAACTTTGACGAAATATACAGTTTGGTTCAAAAAAGGTATGAGGATATATGCGAAGAATTAAATTTGGATTTAGACATCAGCTCCATTTTATCAGATATCAGAAAGCACATTCAAGAAGGTGCTTCAAAAGATTTTGCTGCCAGCAGAGGCGAATATTTAAACGCAATTATATTATCGAATTATCTGAATATTGATTTTATTGATGCAGCCGATTTGATTATTTTTAATGAAAAAGGTGAATTTGATCCTGAAGCCACCGAGGCGAATGTGAAAACCAAGCTAAGCGGAATATCCCGTGGAATAATTCCGGGGTTTTATGGTTCCATGCCAAACGGAGAAATTAGAGTATTTTCTCGCGGA
>CAZMPR010000246.1:630-2572 GCA_964568265.1 uncultured Clostridiaceae bacterium
CGCTATTATTGCAAGGGCGATTAAGGCCAAGCTTTATGAAAACTGGACAGATGTATCGGGTTTTTTAATGGCTGATCCCCGTATTGTAAAGAACCCAAAACCAATTGAAAAAATAACATATAAAGAATTAAGAGAACTCTCCTATATGGGTGCCCCCGTGCTTCATGAGGAGGCAATATTCCCCGTAAGAAAAGCAGGGATACCCATAAACATAAAAAACACCAACTTCCCTGATGAGCCCGGTACTATGATAATAAATGACATGGAACCGGTATCTCATCTTGGCACTATAACCGGTATAGCCGGAAAAAAAGACTTTACTGTTATATCGATTGAAAAAACATTGATGGGCGCTGAAAAGGGATTTTTCCGTAAATTAATGTCCGTGTTGGAAACTAATAATGTGGCTATAGAACATATGCCTTCAAGTATTGATTCTATTTCTTTAATAATCGCCAACTCTGAATTAAATTCAAAATTAGAAAGGATTATAGAGGAAATCCGTATATATTGCAATCCGGACTCCATCATATGTTATCCGAATATGGCTTTGGTTGCTGTAGTAGGCAGGGGAATGATAAATACTAAAGGAATATCGGCAAAAATCTTCACAGCCCTTGCCAATGACGGGGTAAATATTCGAATGATTTCACAGGGCTCCAGTGAATTAAACATTATAGTAGGAATTGAAAATGCAGATTTTGAAAAAGCAATATCTGCAATATATAAAGCTTTTTAAGCAGGCTTATAGCAAAATAACGATTAATTATTAGAAACTTATCAAAAATACATGTTTATAGTAGAAATACCTGTTATTTCCCGGGAAATAATTCATTTTTAAACATACTTTTTAATTTTATTTTGAAATTTGTTTATCCGCAGTATCCGGCCAAATCCCAAACTGTTATCAAGCCCAGAAGTTTCTCGCTCTGTTTTCCGTTCTCCGTTATGAAAACCACGGCAAGTCTTTTATTTTCTTTGAGACTTTTTTGAAACATATCTTCTACATCAGTTAGAAGTGTGCCTTTTTCTACAAACTCATAGTATTCACTTACGTTCCCGTTGACGTCAATATAGTCACTGAAATCTTTTATCAAAGTATTCCTTAAAAACATAACATCTTTATTCTTTGATACAAATGAAAAAAAAGTATTTTCGCTGAAGACGCCTGTTATTCTGTCATTTTCGAGTATAGGTACATGGGTAAAAGATTTTTTCACCATAGTATCCATGACATCTAAAACTTTTGATTCCGGATAGGCGGCATAGATATTTCTTCTTGACACGGCGACAGTGCTAAGTGCGGAAGGCGGGCATGTAAGCTGATTCTTTATCTCTTCATACAGTTTAACAATGTTCTCATGGGGTTCCGCTATCGGGTCTGCATCCTTTTTAAAAGGATTGTGTATTATTGCATTTCTTAATCTGGAAAAAGCCAACAAATCTTCTTTATGTTTTGAAAACGCCCTGTTATTCTTTGCCATTTGATTTATAAGATAAGAATTGGGTGTGCCTGTTTTGGCCTGCAGGCATTCCCTCATATGTTTATCCAGTTCATTGTATATTATTAAAAATTTATCAGATTTGCTTTTATCCATAAGACACCCCTTCCGTATACATGCAGCCCGTTATATGAATTAACATTCCCTTAAATTATAGCATATTTTGTCGTTTTATCCCAGTGCAACATCCAAAACCATCATTATGGCAAAGCCTATGGCAAAACCTATAACCCCTAAGTTTGAATGTTCTCCTTCGGCAGTCTCGGGTATTAACTCTTCAATAACTACATATATCATAGCCCCCGCCGCAAAGGACAGAAAATAGGGCAATACGGGTTCAACAAATCTTGTTGCCAGTATTGTTACAGCCGCCGCAACAGGTTCCACCGCTCCGCTTAATACCCCGTAAACAAAAGATCTGTTTCTTGACAAACCTTCAT
>CAZMPR010000247.1:0-260 GCA_964568265.1 uncultured Clostridiaceae bacterium
GCAGACTGCTAACAACTGGGCTGATGAAGGCAGGTTATGATGTGAAAATGTCGGAGGTACACGGAATGGCTCAAAGAGGCGGAAGTGTATCAACACAGGTCAGATATGGAGAAAAGGTTTATTCACCGATCTTAGGTAAAGGGCAGGCAGATATTTTGGTGGCATTTGAAAAAATGGAAGCGTTAAGATGGAGTGAATATTTAAAGCCTGACGGTATAATAATCGTAAATAATTACGAAATTCCTTCACTTCCCATAGCA
>CAZMPR010000247.1:270-2534 GCA_964568265.1 uncultured Clostridiaceae bacterium
AACTACCTCTGCAAAAGAAATTTAAAACTGTAGTGATTGATGCCGGAAAGGTTGCTACCGATTTAGGGAATGTGAAGACTCAGAATGTTGTGCTGTTCGGTTCATTGGTTAAAGCATTCAAATTGACTGAAGTTGATTGGATTGAAGTGCTGAAGGAGATAATACCTGAAAGGATGCTGGATATCAATATCAAGGCATTCAATAAAGGAATGGGAATATAGATAAAAAGGGGAGTTTTCTCCCCTTTTTAAAATACAATTTTTATGTGGGCTTTACAGACAGAATTGAATAAATAATAAATTATTAAGGTGTATGCTATGAGCGATTGCTTTGCACTAAATGACGAGCAAAAAAAAGCAGTGGAACATTTTGCGGGTCCTTGTTTAGTTCTGGCAGGACCGGGAACCGGAAAGACTACCATTATTGTAAATCGTATAATGCATTTGATAAAGAAACATGATACGGCTCCCGGAAGTATATTAGTCGTTACTTTTACAAAGGCTGCGGCTGAAGAAATGCGCATAAGGTTTTCGGGGCTTGAAGGATATAAAAAAGAATACAGCCAAGTTACGTTCGGTACTTTTCACTCTGTTTTTTTTAAGATATTAAAACAGTACAATAATTATAAAATTGAAAACTTAATTAAAGATAATGAAAAGAATTCTATAATAAAATCAATTGTTAAAAACTTGGAGTATGATTTTTTTGAAGATGAACAAAGCCTTGAAGACTTGATAAATGAATTAGCTTATATTGAAAACATGTTGATAAATGAAAAAGAATACAATCCTTATTCCTGCAGTTATGATGAGTTTTGGACAATTTACGGTCAATATAAGAAATATAAAAAAGAAGCCAGTAAATTTGATTTTGAAGATATGATAAATCATTGCTATAATTTATTGCTTAAAGATAAATTGATTCTACAAAATCTCAGGACGAAATATAAGTTTATCATGATAGATGAATTTCAGGATATTAATAAATCCCAACTAAGCACAATATCTTTGATCGCACTGCCTTTAAATAATCTTTTTATTGTCGGGGATGATGACCAATCAATTTATAAATTCAGGGGTTCTGATCCCAAGGCGATGCTCGAATTTTCAAAAGTTAATAAGGACACCGTGGTAATAACTTTAAAGAAGAATTATAGGAGTAACAAAGCAATACTTAACTCAGCTATGAATGTTATAAACAATAACATTCATAGATACAAAAAAGACTTGATTACCGCAAGAGATTCGGAAAGCGTTCCTCATATTGTGCGGGTAGAAGATAATGAGAGGGAGGCAGCGTCCATTGTAAAAAAGATTAAAGAGTTTTATAAAGAAGGAGTCAGTTATTCCGAAATAGGAGTACTCTACAGAACACGAATACAATCAAGAGCCATAATAGACTGTTTTACAGACAATAGGATTCCTTATATATGCAGCGACGGATTATCGTCAGTGCATAACCACTGGATTTACAATGACATTATCAGTTATTTTAAAGCTTCTCAATGCATTGACAGAAACAACAGTATATACAGAATAGTTAATAAGCCTTACAGAAGAATAAGCAGAATGGCAATCGCAGATGCTATGGAACACAAAACAGAGATACTTCAAGGGTTGATGAATCAGAGTTCAATTTCAAATCATGAAAAACGTTCATTAAAAAGACTGGAGGCAGATTTGAGTAATTTAAGAACAATGAAACCTGGAAGGGGTATTTCTTATATAAGAAAACATATTGGGTATGAAAACTATATTAGAAAATGGGCAGATCTAAAGAATATAAAGACAAAGCCTTTAATTGAAATAATTGATGATATCGGTCTTTCCGCTGGAAATTATGCAAGTATTGCTGAGTATTTAGACCATCTCAAATCTATTACAAATGATAGATGTGATAGTAATGATAATAAAAATAGGGTCAGAATTATGACCATGCACAAAGCGAAAGGCCTGGAATTCGGCACTGTTTTTATTATAGGAGCTGTTGACGGCTTGGCACCTTACATCCTAAACGATGAATGCGATAAAGATTTTTTAGAAGAAGAAAGAAGACTGTTTTATGTTTCGATGACAAGGGCTAAAGATGAGTTATACATATATGTTCCCAAGTACAGATACGGAAAAAGAATGAAACAATCAAGATTTTTGGATGAAATGTACGGTATTTGTTGAAATGAATACCACATTACTGTATATTTTACTTACAAATAAAGATCTATTGGAGGTATTAAAGTGGATTACAAAGCGGATATTGGAGTATTC